>JANNAY010000419.1:0-7056 GCA_031384945.1 Deltaproteobacteria bacterium | reverse complement strand
ATGCCGCGCACCTCTCGCACCCTTCCCATCCTCGACAACCTCGACGACATCCGCATCGCCAGCCCGTGCTCGGCGGATTGGGACGCCATGAAGGCGCTCACCGACGAAGACGGCGCCCGCGCCCGCTTCTGCGGCTCGTGCGAAAAGAATGTCTATGACCTGTCGTCGATGACGCGGGTCGACGCCCTCAGCCTCATCGAGCGCCACGAGGGCAACTGCTGCGTGCGCTTCTACAAGCGTGCTGACGGCACCGTGCTCACCGAAGACTGCCCGGTCGGTTTTCGCGCCGCGCTCAAGAAGGCGCAGCTGCGCACGCTGGCCGGCATCGCCAGCTGCGCCGGCGCCGTCGCCGCCGCCGTCGGCTTCTTGCTCGGCACCGCCAACCCCATCTCGAAGAAGCTCGGCACGTTCGAAGAGCAGCACCGCCCGGTCGCTGGTGGCATCGAGATGGTCGAGCCGGAGATCATGGGTCCGCCGGCGCTGCCCGTGGTGATGCCCGAGCCGATGCCCGTCGAAGAGATGGGCAAGGTCGCGGCGCCAGTGAAGCCCGAGAAGCCCACCGTGAAGAGGCCCGTGAAGCCGAAGAAGCCCGAGACCAAGATGATGGGCAAGCCGTCGATGCCGCGCACCGAGATGTGGATGGGCGACGTGGCGATGCCCGAGACGCCGAACGACAAGCCGCACGTCGACGAGCGGTGAGGCCGGATCCGCTGGTGTAGGCGTGGCTGCCCGCTGACCCGGTCGGCACAGTGAGAGGATGACCGGTCTCGAGGTCATCCTCTTTCTGTTTTCGCTCGCCGTCGGCTTCGTCGGCGGCGTCGCTGGCTGGGCCTGCGCCGTCGAGCGGCACAAAGCGCAGCTGGTGAAGACCGTCGAGCAGCGCTTTCGCCTGCTCGAGCAGCGCTCAGGCAACGTCGACCGCCCCTTCGGCCTCACCGTGGTCGTCCGAGGCGGTGTCGTCGTCGTCGACGCTGTCTTGCGCGGCGATCACGCGCTGTGGCACGCCCACGTCGACGTCGATGTCGAAGCCGGCGTCGTCGTCGTCGTCGACATCGACTGGAAAGACGCCGTGCGCGCCGCCCGCGGCCTCGCCTGCGTCGGCGCGCTGACGCCCCGCTTCGCCGTCTACGCCGACGACGCCGGCGGCGCCCTCGCCGCGGCGCTGATGGACCGCAAAGCCGACGTCTGCGGCGTCTGCGTCGGCGCCAAAGCCGTCGTCGTCGAAGCCGGCAGCGTCATGGTCGAAGTCGCCCGCGACGGCCTCGACGCCAAAGACGCAGTCGCCGTCGTCGCCCGCGTCGTCGCCGCCAAAGACGTCATCGAAGGCAGAGCCGTCGCCGTCGAAGCCAGCGTCGACGTCGGCAGCGCCGGCCCCAGCGGATGCCCCTTCGCCGTGGCCGCGCCGCTGCTTGCTTGATTCGCACAGGGGGCATCGTGCAACGTGCCGCCGTCTGACGATGAGCTGTCGACGGCGACGGCAGAGGCACACCATGCGCAAGCAAGACCGCGAGCGGATTCTCACCGAGGTCATCAGCCGCGTCGTCGAGCACAAAGTGCAAGGCGCTGGCAACCGCCTCGACGAGGTCGTCGCCGACAGCGTCTACCACGAGCTCAGACGCCTCAAGGGCGCCGCTGGATCGAGAGGGGGCGCCGACGACGACGAGGTCCGCTTCTGGCGCGAGCTGAAGGGCAGCGTCGGGTCGGCGTCGGAGCGCGAGCAGGCGTCGCTGGTGCGGCGCATCGTTCGCCGCTACGCCGAAGAGATCTGCGGCAAGTTCGACGAGCGCGTCTACGACGCCGTCACCCGCGCCGGCGAACCCGTCATGGGCCTGATGTTGAACGCCATCTCGCCGAAGCGCCTGATCGAAGCCGTGTCGAACGGGGGGCTGCCGCAGCTGCCCGGCGTCGAGAAGTCGATCGTGGTGCAGGGCCAGGTCGAGCAGCTGAAGAAGCTGCGCGAGCGCGGCACCATCTTGCTCGTGCCGACGCACGTCAGCCACATGGACTCGATCGCCGTCGGCTGGGCGCTGTGGAAGATGGGCATGCCGCCGTTTCTCTACGGCGCAGGGCTCAATCTCTTCTCGAACCCCGTGCTCGGCTTCTTCATGCGCAACCTCGGCGCATACACAGTTGATCGGCGAAAGGGCGATCCACTTTATAAGGATGTGCTCAAAGAGTACGCGCAGCTGACCCTCGAGAGCGACTACGACAACATCTTCTTTCCGGGCGGCACCCGCAGCCGCGCCGGCGCGCTCGAGAAGAAGCTCAAGCTGGGCCTGCTCGGCACCGGCGTCAGCGCGTACGTACAGAACCTGAAGCGCAACAAGAAAAAAGACCGCTTCTACATCGTGCCGGCGACGCTGAGCTTTCAGCTGGTGCTCGAGGCCGAGACGTTGATTGATGATTTTCTGCAAGAAGTCGGCAAATCACGATATATTATTACAGATGACGAAGCGACGAAGCCGAAGCGCATCCTCGACTTCTTGACGCAGCTCTTCAGCCTCGACTCGAAGATCTATTTCACCGTCGGCAACGCCATCGACCCCTTCGGCAATGACGTCGACGACGACGGCAACAGCCTCGACCCGCGCGGCCGGGTGATCGATCCGAAGAGCTATGTGCTGCGCGATGGCGTGGTGGTTGAAGACGCCCAGCGCGACGCCGAGTTCACCCGCGAGGTCGGCGAGCGCATCACCGAGACCTACGCGAAAGACACGGTGATTCAGGCGACGCACCTGACGGCGCACGCGGCGCTGTTGCTGTTGCGGCAGAAGAACCCGTCGACTGACCTGGTGCGGCTGCTGCGGGCCGGCGGCAAGGTCGACGACCTCTCTTTGCGCGATCTCTACCAAGAGGTCGATCGGCAGCTCGTCGAGATGCGCGGGCTCGCGGCGCGCGGCGGCGTGCGGCTCGCGCCGTTGCTACAGACCGCAGACGCCAGCGACGTGGTCGCCGAAGCCCTCAAAGCCTTCTCGACCTACCACACAAAGGCCGCCCTGAGCCGACGAGGAGACCGCGTGTTCCCGACCGAGAGAGGTCTGCTGTTTTATTATAGCAACCGGCTCGAGGGCTTTCGCCTCGAGCGCGCCCTCGGCTTGAAGCCCGCGCTCGCGCCGGACCACCGATCGCTCGCCCCTTCACGAGGTGTCGCATGACCACAGTCGCGTTGTTGGGCGGCGGAAAGCTCGCGCGCGCCTCGCTCGCGTTGTTGAAACGCGGCGGCGCCACCGTCACAGCCAGCGTCAGAGACAAAGCACAAGTCAAAGCCCTCGAAGAAGGCGGCGCTGTCATCGCCCCCGCCAGAGACGCCGTCAGAGACGCACACGTCGTCGTGCTCGCCGTACCCGCCGGCGCCTTTGTCGACGTCGTCGACGCCGTCAGCGACGTGGCCCGCGGCGACCAGATCATTTTGCATGCGGCGCGCGGACTCGGTCCTGACGCGATGCTGCCGAGCGAGATGATCCGCCGCGCCTCGTGTTGGAAGAAGATCGCCGCTCTCGGCGGTCCGCTGTACGTCGACGACGCCGCCCACGGGCGCCAGCTCTCGGCGGCCATCGCGTCGCGCTTCGATGAGGCCGTGCGCGCCGTGAAGGCCCTCACGCAGGGCACCGTGCGTTTCTCGTCGACGCGCGACGTCATCGGCGTCGAGGTCGCCGGCGCGCTGTCGAACGTCGGACACCTCGCCGCCGGACTCGCAAAAGGGGCCGGCCTCGGCGACACCGACCAGAGCTTGTTGACGGTGCGCGCGCTGCTCGAGGCCGCCCGCTTCGGCGTCAGCGTCGGCGCCGACCGCGCCACCTTCAACGGCCTCGCCGGCGTCGGCGATCTGATTCCGCGCAACATCACGTCGACGCGCGTGCACCGCAGCATGGCCGAAGAGTGGGCCAAAGGCGGCGACGTCAACGCGACCGTGCTCGCCGCCCTCGAAGGCGCCGTCACCGCCCGCGAAGTCGCCGCCCAGGCGAAGAAGAGCGGACTCGATCTGCCGCTGGTCTGCGCCGTCGACGACGTGCTCGCGGGACGGCAACAAGCCCAACCGGCCCTGCTGCGGGTGTTGTCGCTCGAGCTGGGCTTGCAGGCGGCATGAGGTGGATCACGTGAAGCTCCTCGATGACAGCGGCGCGCCCGTCATCCGCATCCACTTTTCGCCGGCGGCGTCGGACGAAGAGCTGGAGCAGGCCGTCGCCGGCACTGCCGCCGTCTTCGCGCGTGGCAAGAAGGTCGTCTTCATCATCGACATCTCGGAGCTCAAGGTGAGCTTCACGGTGCAGCGGCGCGCACGGTTGACCGAGCTGATGCAGACCATCCAGAAAGACGCCGATCGTTTGATGAAGGGCGCCATCTACATCGCCCCCACCGTCGTCGGACGCGGCGTCGTCACCGCGCTCAACTGGGCGCGCGGCAAGCGGCCGTATCCCATCAGGGTCGTTGCCAGCGCCGCCGAAGCCGACGTCATCGCGAAAGACCTGCTGTGAGCTCGCGCTTCGTCAAAGCCAAATTCGACCGCGTCGTCGACGCCGACTACACAGGCGACGTCTTCATCTGGGACATCGACAAGACCTATCTCGACACGCGCTTCTCGTCGCTGCGGGGGCTGCTCGCGATCCCGTTCGAGCTCGCCGTCGACAAGAACGCTGTCGCCGGCACCGTGCCGCTGTTGAAGGCGCTGCGCCTCGGGCCATCACCCAAAGAGCCGCTCTTCGCGCCGCTCTACTTCGTGTCGGGCTCGCCGCCCGGCCTGCGCGACGTCGTCGAAAAGAAGATGACGCTCGACGGCGTTCAGTTCGACGGCATCACCTTCAAAGACCAGTGGGGCCTCGTGAAAGCGGGCCGGCCCACGGCGGTCGCCGAGCAGGTTGGCTACAAGCTCAACGCGCTCTTGCAGCTGCGCAAACAGCTGCCGGCCAACGTGCGCTTCACGCTGTTCGGTGACGACGTCGAGAAAGACATGGACTCGTTCTTGTTGTTCGGCGCCGTCTGCGCCGGGCTGCGCGGATCGAAGCTGCGCGAAGTCATGCGATCGAAGGGCGCGCACTGGCCCGAGATCGAAGCTGCCGTCGAAGAAGCCGCCCCCCTCGTCGTCGAAGAAGACCCCGTCGAAGGCGTCTTCATCCACTCGGTGAAGGGCCGCTTTCTCGAGCGCGGCGATCTCGATGCGCGCGTCGTGGTGTCGAAGTCGTTCTTGCAAGCGGCGCTGGTGCTGCGCGCCCGCGGCAAGATCGACGTCGCTGCGCCCGCGCGCGTGCGTGAAGATTTGTTGCGCAGACGTTTTGCCGAGGCCGAGATCATGGGGCTTGTCGAAGATGCGCGGGTGCGTCTGCACGTCGACGACGTCACCGTTTGATTCCATCTGGTGCCGCGCACCTACACTTGATCTGCGTGACGACGTCAAACTTTGGCCATGGACGCGCGGCCAACGGTGGGAATGGTTAGTGTCAAAGCGGGCTTGCTTCCTTGTTCTGGAAGCCCGGTTTCGGAGGCACTGATGGTTCGCTTGCTGCCCCTTTCGCTCGTAGTGCTCGCTGCCCCGTTGGCGTTTTCGTCGACGGCCTTTGCGCAGGCAGACGATGAAGACGAGATCCCCACCGTCACCGGCGAAGCCAACGTCGCCGCCTTCGCCGACGAAGATGACGACGACGAAGACGCCACCAGCCTGCTGATCGACTTCGACGACAAGCTCAGCAACGCCGAGATCGAAGCGATCGCCGCGCGGCTCGGCTTGCACATCGACGACACCACCGACGCCGCCGAGGGCAACCTCTGGGTCTACGGCGGCGACCGCAGCAGCTTCGACTCCGTCATCGCGACGTTGCAGGCGACGCCGGGCGTCGAGAGCGTCGAGCCGAACATCCGCATCTCGCTGTTCAACCAAGACCTCGAGCAAGGCCCTGCGCATGTCAGCGACAACGCCAGCGATGAGGGTCCGAAGCCGGCGCCGGTGAAGCCGAACGACCCGATGTACAAATCGCAGTGGCACTTCGACATGGTGAAGGCCGAAGGCGCGTGGGGCCAGGGCGCGCAAGGCGCCGGCGTCATCGTCGCCGTCGTCGACACCGGCGTCTCACCCGGCAAGCTCGAGAACGGCAAAGCGTCGAAGTGGAAGCGCGTGCCTGACTTGAAAGAGACCGAGTTCGTCGGCGGCTTCAACTTCGTCGACAACAGCACCGACCCCAGCGACGGCAACGGCCACGGCACCCACGTCGCCGGCACCATCGCGCAGTCGACCAACAACGCCTTTGGCGTCGCCGGCCTCGCGCCCCGCGCCAAGATCATGCCAATCAAAGTGCTCTCTGATCGCGGCAGCGGCTCGCTCGGTGACATCGTCAACGGCATCCGCTTCGCCGCCGACCACGGCGCCAAGGTGATCAACATGTCGCTCGGCGGCGGCATGTATTCGTCGGCCTTTGCGAAATCGATCAAGTACGCCAACGACAAAGGCGTCTTCGTCGCCTGCGCCGCGGGCAACGGCGGCCGCCAAAAAGTCGAATACCCCGCCGCCTACGCCGGCTGCGTCGCCGTCAGCGCCCTCGGGCCCGACGAGAAGCTCGCCTTCTACAGCTCGTACGGCAAAGAGCTCGACATCGCGGCACCCGGCGGTGACACCCGTGTCGACCTCAACAAAGACGGACTGCCCGACGGCGTCTTGCAAGACACCATCGGCCGCGGCGACCCGACCAAGCACGGCTTCTTCCCCTTCCAGGGCACGTCGATGGCCACGCCGCACGTCGCTGCCGCCGCTGCGCTCGTCATCGGCACCGGCGTCACCGACCCGGCCCGCGTCGAGAAGATCCTGCAAGAGACGTCGAAGAAGCTGAACGACCCCATCCGCTACGGCGCTGGCGGCCTCGACGTCGACGCTGCCGTCAAGAAGGCCAAGCTCGATCACGCTGGCGGCGGCGCCGGCATCGCCGTCGTGCTCGCCGGCCTCGCGCTGCTTCGCGTTCGTCGTCGTGAAGGCAACGGCTCGGCTGCCTTGATGACGCCCGGCATGTTGCTCGGCGCCACCGTCGGCTGCGGCGCCCTGCTCGCGTTTGCTCCGGCGGCGTTGGGCCCGTG
>JANNAY010000417.1:0-13485 GCA_031384945.1 Deltaproteobacteria bacterium | reverse complement strand
CACCGAAGATCACGGCCGCTATGGGGGCCTGCATCGATCACCGATGCGCCCAGACAACGCGATGCAGGCCCCCATAGCGGCCGATGCATCTCGGGGAGCGACAGTGCTGCGGCCGCGCCCATGGGCAGGGGGTGCCACATTCATGAGGCCCGCCTCGGTGAGCAAGCTGCGACAACTCAAGCGACGTCGATGCTGCCTGCGTCGAGGGCGCGGGCGATGCGGCCGCCGATGACCGCGGTGGCGAAGCCCAACAAGGCGAAGCGCTCGTCTTTCGTGAAGCCCTTCACGTAACGCGCGTAAATCTGCTGGGCGATCGTGGCGACTTTGAAGGATGCCAAGATGTAGTAGAAGAGCAGGTGCTGCGCTTCGCGTCCGGTCTTGTGCTGCCAGCGGTCGACGATCTGACGGCGGGTCAGGGCGCCGTCGAGCCAGGTGAGGCCCATGGGCAGCGCTTTGACATCGTCGCCGTCGCCAGACTCGACCCAGTACGCCAGCGAGGTGCCGAGGTCGGTGAGGGGCTCGCCCAACGTCGAGAGCTCCCAGTCGAGCACGCCCACGATGGTCGTGGGGTCGTGAGCGTCGAGCACGAGGTTGTCGAGCTTGAAGTCGTTGTGCACGATTGACGGCGGCCCCGACGTCGTCAAAGGCGTGTTCGCCTTGAGCCACGCCGCCGCGTTGTCGAGGTCTGAGATCTCGTCGGTCTTGGCCTTCTCGTAGCGGCCCGTCCAACCGTCGACCTGGCGCTGCACGTAGCCGTCGGGCTTGCCGATGTCGGCGAGGCCGGCGGCGCCGACGTCGACGGCGTGCAGGCCGGCGAGCTCGTCGACGAAGCCCTCGGTGAGCTTCTTCATGATCGCGGGGGTGAGATCGAGGTCTTTGGGCTTCTTCTGCCGCAACACCCGGCCCTCCAGCTTCTGCATGGCGTAGAAAGGCACGCCAAGGGGCGATCCTTCAGCGGTGTCTTGAACGCCGAGAACGGTCGGCACTTTTTCATACACAGGCTTGAGCCGCTGCAGGATGCGCGCTTCGCGCACCATGTCGTGGCCGGCGCCGCCGATGGTGGCGGCCCCCGGCGGCGGTGCCCGCAAGACGACGCTGCGGCCCGGTCCGTCGACGAGATAGGTCAGGTTCGAGTGCCCGGCGGGAAAGCGCGTGACGACGATGTCGCCGATGTTGCGGCCAAAGACGTCTTTGTCGTGCAGCCAGGCGCGCAGCGCCGCGACGTCGACGGTGTCTTTGTCGGTGAGGGCGACGGTGCCGGCGGCGGACGTGGCTTTCTCGCTCATGCCGTCGTCTACCCCTTCGGCGACGGCTTCGGATCCCGCTGCGTCGTCTGCGTCGCCTGCGCCTTTGAGGCCAAGAGCTTCGCCAGCGCCTTCTCTAACGTCGCCAGCGCGTCTGTCTGCAGGGCGGCGAATTCGACGCCCTTCGACGACGGCATCGCCAGCACGACGACGTCGACGCTGCCGCCTTGTCGTTGGGCCCACAGCTGCTTGTGCGCGCGCAAGATCTCGCGCAGCCGGCGCTTGATCAGGTTTCGCTCGTGGGCCTTGTTGTCGACCTTCTTGCTGACGACGAGGCCCAGGCGCCCCGGCCCTGGCCGCACGGTGACGGTGAGGACGAGGCCTGTTGCACGAACGCCCTGTCGCTCGACGCGGGTGAAATCGCGCGTGGCCCGCAAACGCCGCCACGACGGCAGGCCCCTGGGGAGCTCTCGCCGTCGTGGTTTTCTCGGCTTCGACGGTGCCGTCGGTGAGGTCGACACAGGCGGGTCGCCTGCGCCCCCGGTCACTTCTGGTAGATGGTCGGTGCGAGCTTGGCGCGGCCGTGGGCGCGGCGGCGCTTGATGACAGCGCGGCCGCCCGGCGACGCCATGCGTTCGCGGAAGCCGTGGGTGCGGATGCGCTTGATCTTCGACGGCTGGTAAGTGCGAAGGGGCTTGGCCATGACGTTTCTCCAACAGTGGCGTCTCGCGACGCGATCACATGAGTTACCGGCGCCTTCTGCCGTCCGCCTGCGACGACGTCAACAGGAGAGCCTCTTTTCCCGCCCCGCCTCTTTGGTGTCATAGGCAGCGCATGCTGACGCCACTGCTGCTCTTGCTGCCCCTGCTGGGCGCTGTCGTCGACGGTGAGCCCCCGGCCGACGTTGCCCCGGCTGCGGCGAAGAAGACCCGGGTGCTGGTGCTCGATGTCGCTGGCGACCTCGAAGAAAACCAGAAGTCGACGCTCACCAACCTGATCGTGGCCCGGCTGTCGCGCTTCGAGCCCCTCGAGGTGATCGCCCAGAAGAACGTCGAGAAGCTCATCGGCATCGAGGCCACCAAGCAGGTGGCTGGCTGCGAAGGCGAGAGCGGCTGCCTCGCCGAGCTCGCCGGCGCCTTCAACGCTGAGATCGTCGCCGCGCCGCAGGCCGGCAAGATCGGCGGCACCACGGTGTTCACGCTGCAGCTGCTCGACCCAAAAGGCACCACGGTCGGACGTGGCACGGCCCAGGTCTCGGGCCTCGACGACCTCGTCACCCGCATCACCGAGGTGGTCGACGGCGTCGGCAAAGACTTCACCCACAGCGAGCCCGCCGACTCGTTCGCCAATCCGCAGCCGACGACGACAGCGGCGCCGAAGACGGCAGAGAACGCCGCGCCAGATTTGCGGCAGCCGCTCTTGATCGGCGGTGGCGTCGGCGTCGGCGTCGGCGTCGCGCTCGTCGCCATCGGCGTGATCCCGGCGCTGCAGGCCTCAGGGGCCGAGGGCGATCTCAAGGTCTTGCGCGTCCGCTACGTCGACGCCGGCCGCGACGACGACCTCTTGCAGCAGGCCAAGGCGAAGCAGAAAGACGCCGAAGATGCCCGCGGCTTGTGGAACGGCGCCGGCATCTACGCCGTCTGGTCCGGCGTCGTCGTCGTCGCCGCCGGCGGTGGCGCCCTCGCCGCCTCTTTCTTGCTGCAGGACGCACCATGAGCCGCGCCTTCGTCATCGCCGCCTTCGTCGTCGGCGTCGTCGGCAGCAGCGCCGGCTGCCCCATCAACGGCGTCAGAGACGGCATCGGCGTCGCCTGCACCGTCGACGGCGACGTCTGCCCCTTCGACCACACCTGCCTGCCCGACGACGCCGCCGATCCGAACGACGGGCTGTGTGCGCCGATCCTTGACTATGGGTCGTGCCCGGCCCCGGCTTACGCGCAAAAAGCGCAGAAAAAAGAAGACAAAGACGTCGTCGTCGACGCCGCTGACGACGTCGCCAAGCTCGAAGACGTCGCCACCATCGCCGGCCAGCTGCGCATCCAGCCGCCGGGCCCGACCGACCTGCTGACCGTGGGCGATCTCTGCGGCTTCGAGGGCGTGCAGCACGTCGGCGGCGCCTTGCTCGTTGTGCAGACCGACATCACGACGCTCGATGGGCTGCAGAACCTGTCGTTCGTCGGCAACGGCGTTCTCGTGAACGGCAACGGCGAGCTCGTCGACGTGCTGGGGCTGCAGAACCTCATCGTCGCGGTGCCGCCCGACGGACGCGATTTCGGCATCGCCCTCGCGAACAACCGCAAGCTCGACGAAGACGCGATCAAAGCGCTGCGCGACGCCCTCGCCGACAGCGCCCCCGGCGTCAAGGTCTTCAACTGCGGCAACAAGAACTCGGCCATCGCGCTCTGCCCGAACCTCAACGATCTGCTCGACTAGCCCGCCAGAATTCGGCGTGGGCTTGCCGAGGACGTCGTCGGTGGCGATGCTGTCGACGTGCAGCTCTTCTACTTCGCTCTTCTCATCGGACCGCTGATCACGATCCATGAGCTCGGTCATTTTCTCGTCGCCAAGCTGACCGGCGTGCGGGTGCTGACGTTTTCGCTGGGCTTCGGTCCGCGGCTGTTCGGCTTCAAGGTCGGCGACACCGACTATCGAATCTCGGCGCTGCCCCTCGGCGGCTACGTGCGCATGTACGGCGACGAGAGCGCCCCCGACGTGCCCGAGAACGAGCGGCACTACGCGTTTCTCGACAAGCCATGGTGGGTGAAGGTCGCCATCGCGCTGGCCGGTCCCGCGGCCAACCTGCTCTTGCCGCTGGCGATCTTTTTCGGGCTGCACCTCGGCAACGAGAGCGTCGTTGAACCCGTCATCGGCACCGTGCTCAAAGGCGAAGCCGGCGCCAAAGCCGGCGTCGAGGTCGGCGACCGCATCGTCGCCGTCGACGGCGTTGCCACACCCACCTTCAGCGACCTCGTCGAGAACATCTCGCCGCGGGCCAACAAGCTCACCAAGCTCACCATCGAGCGCGATGGCCAGAAGCTCGAGCTGACAGCGACGCCGTCGCCGGTGCCGTCGGGCGATCCCCTTGATGCCACGCCGGTCGGACGCCTCGGCCTCGCCCCCGCCCGCGCCCTCGCCGTCGTCGACGTCGCCCACGGCAGCGCCGCCGACAAAGCCTCTGTCAAAGACGGCGACCGCGTCGTCAGTGTCGACGGCAAAGACGTCAAAGACCGCGACGGCTTCTTCACCGCCCTCGACGCCGCTGCTGGCAACGCCGTGGTCCTCGTCGTCGAGCGCATGCCCCCCGCGGTCGAAGGACAGCCGAAGCCGAAGATGGAGACGTTGACGCTGACGTTGCCCGCGCCTCCGCCCGCGCCGGCGCCGCCCCCGTCTGACGCCCCGACGGAGCTGCCGCACGAGATTCAGTGCGTCGACGCGCCGTGTGAGCAGCCGACGCCGTTGCCCGCGCCGGCGACGACGCCAGAGCCAGAGCCAGAGCCGGAGCCGTCGATCACGTCGCTGCGCTTTGCGGTGCTCTCTGACGAGATGACGAAGGCCCCGCTGTTGGCCACCGTCGACGCCACCCGCGCCGTCGTCGTCGCCGCGTTGCAGCAGCAGGCCCAGCGCCGCGGCCTCGCCCCGTGGGAGGGCACGGTCGTCGAGGTCGAAGCCGAATCGCCCGCCGGCAGCCACGGCATCGACCCGAAGAAGCACCGCGTCGTCGCCGTCGACGGCAAGGGCTTGCGCCTCGCCTCCGACGTCGCCGCCGCCCTCGGCAAAGACGTCGACGGCGTGCACGTCGTCGGCTTCGTCGACGACGACGGCAACGGCAGCGTCTTCACGTTGCGCCTGCAAAAGGCGGCGCGCCGCGAGCTCGGTGGCAAGAAGATCGCCGGCTTCGGTGTCGGCACCCGCCTCGGCGGAGAAGTCCGCGTCGACCACGACGTCGGCGTCGTCGAAGCGGCGCAGCGCGCGGTTTCGTCGACGGGACAGACCATCGTGCTCATCGCCAGCGGCTTCAAAGCCCTCGCCACTGGCAAGGTCGGCATGGACCAGCTCGGCGGTCCGGTCATGATCGCCGGCGTCGCCAACCAGGCCGCGCAGAGCGGCTGGCGCATCTTTCTCGAGGTCATGTGCCTCGTGAGCGTCAACCTTGGCTTGTTGAACCTTTTGCCGGTGCCGGTGCTCGACGGCGGCCACATCTTGATCGTGACCTTCGAGGCCGCGCGCGGTTCGAAGCTCAAGACCAACACGCGCAACCGCGTGACGCAGGTGGGCCTCGTGCTCGTCGGCCTCTTGATGTTGGTCGCGCTGTTCAACGACGCCTCTTCGTTCTTCTGAGCGCGTGCGCTACGTCGGCGTCATGGCCAACCCTGACGCCGCCTACGCGCACCTGCCCTCACGTGAGCTCGAGCTCGACCATCTCTACGGCGAGAACGTGCACATTCTCGCCGACCCGTTCTTGCTGACGCACCTGGCGTTTCTCTGCAGCGAGGGCACGCAGCAGCCGGCCATCAACCAGGTTGTGAGAGATCTGTACCAGTACTTGATCAAAGCGGTCATGAATGGCGAGCTGCCGCGCAAGGTCGTCAACATCACGACCCGCATGGCCGCCATCAGCGACAACGGCATCTGGACGGGCGAGATCCTCGATCCCGACGTCAAAGCGGTGAGCGTCAACATCATGCGCGCCGGCACCTTGCCGAGCCAGGTGTGCTTCGACTTTTTGAACAAGACACTGACACCCAAGCTGGTCCGCCAAGACCATGTGGTCATGAGTCGTCTGACCAATGAACAGGGCAAAGTGACAGGGTCGCACTTCGGCGACAGCAAGATCGGTGGCGACGTCGACAACGCCTTCGTCTTGTTTCCTGACCCCATGGGCGCGACGGGTGGCTCGTTGAGCGAGGCCATCAGCCACTACAAGCAGAAGGTCGCGGGCACGGCGAAGAAGTTCATCTGCGTGAACCTGATCGTCACGCCCGAGTACTTGAAGCGCATCACCACCGACCACCCCGAGGTCGCGGTCTACGCCATGCGCCTCGATCGCGGCGCGTCGTCGAAAGAGATCCTCGCGACCAAGCCCGGCTCGCGGTGGAGTGAAGAGAGCGGTCTCACCGACAAGCAGTACATCGTGCCCGGCGGCGGCGGCTTCGGCGAGATCATGAACAACGCCTACTGCTGAGACGCAGGCGGCGACAAACGCGCCTGCTGACGACGATCTTGTTAACGTTGACGCCGTGCAGGGTGAGAGCCAACCGACGCCACGAGAGCCGCTGTCGAAGCGGATCATCCTCGCGCACCTGGCGACAGGGGTGAAGGTCGCCGGCTACGTCATCGAGAAGCCGCTCGGCGCGGGCGGCATGGGGCAGGTCTACCTCGCCCTCGACGAGAGACTGGGCCGCAAGGTCGCGCTGAAAATTCTCCCCCCCGAAGACGCCGACGACGAAGCCCGCGCCCGCTTTCTGCGCGAAGCAAAGGCGCTCGCCCGCGTCGAGCACCAAAATGTCGTGCGCGTGTTTGCCTCCGGCGAAGACGGCGAGACCGCGTGGATGGCCCTCGAGGTCGTCGACGGCGAGCCGCTGTCGTCGTTGGCGTCGGGCGATTCGTTGGACGAAGAGACGTCGTGCGCGCTGATGGCCCAGGTGGCCCGCGGCCTCGCCGCGGTGCACGCCGTCGGCGTCGTGCACCGCGACGTCAAGCCCGAGAACCTGCTCGTCAACAACGACGCCGTCGTCAAAATCGTCGACTTCGGTGTCGCCCTGATGAGCGACCCCGGCTCGGGCGGTTTCACGACGAGAAAGGGCGTCGTCGTCGGCACCCCGCACTTCATGTCGCCCGAGCAGGCGCGCGGCGCCACCGTCGACACGCGCTCCGACGCCTGGGCCGTCGGCGCCACGCTGTATGCGTTGCTGACGGCGCGTCCGCCGTTCTTCGGCAGCGACAGCGAGCCCGACCTCGACATCCTCGCGCGCGTGTTGCGCGAGCCGGTGCCCGACGTGCGCGCGCACGCGCCGTCGACATCGCCGGCGACCATCGCGCTGTTGGCGTCGCTGCTCGAGAAAGAGCCCGAGAAGCGCCAGAGCGACATGCTCGCCACCGCCGACGCCCTCGACGCCATCGCCGCGGCCCTCGCCAGAGGAGAACGCCCGGGCGACGAAGCTGCCGTTGCGCCGAAGACGAATTCGACGACGCCCTCGACGACGACGGCGGAGACGCAGGCGTTGGCGTTGCCGACGACGACAACGACGACGCAGGCATCGCGGGCGCCGTTGCTCTTGCTCGGATCGCTGCTGATCCTTGTCGCCGTCGTCGGCGGCGCCGCCCTCGGCCAGGTCTTCGTCGAGCCCACCGTCGAGGTGCAGCAGGTCGTCGTCGAGAAGCGCGTCGAAGTTCCCGTCGAGGTCAAGGTGCCCGTCGAGCCGCCAGCGCCTGCGCCGCTGCCGACGACGGCGACGCCAGAGATGATGGCGCGGCAGGTGCTCGATGCTCCGGCGTCGCACCAGTCCGACCTGCTGGGCAAGTTGCTGGCGCGCGACGACGACGACGCCAAAGCCGCCCTCGCCCTCGTCGCCGCCGCACCCTCCAGCGCCGGCGACGCCCTCCTCGCCCGCGTCGACGACGACCACCGCGGCGACCTGCCGATGGTCATCGAAGCCGCCCTCTACTCGGCCTCGAATGAGCGCTCGCGCGTCGCCATCCGCATGCTCAACGAGAAGCACGACTACGCCGCGTTTCAGGTGCTGAGCCGCGCCGCCAACACCCACAAGAGCGCCGCCATCCGCGCGGCTGCGGCCGACGCGCGAGACTCGATCTTCAAGGTCGAAGATTGATGCGCGCGGCGGCGCTCGCGGGCGTCACCGCTGTTGTGGCCAGCTGCGCGTCAAAAAGAAGCGCAACCCCCTCGTCATCGTCGGCGGTGTCGTCGTCGTCGCTGCCGTCGGCTGAGGCGCCATCAGCGTCGCCGGCCGCGGTCACCAGACCACCGACAACGCCCAGGTCGACGCCGACGTCGTCAACGTCAGCGTTTGCTTCGTAGCCAGCGCAGCGCACCAGGTCGCTACGGCGCTGCGCATTCCACAGTGATCTCGGGTGGCCCACCGAGTCCACCACCAACCGTGCAGCGAACACCATTTGTACAACTGATCGACCCCTCACCAAGATGCTCAGAAATCACATCGCCGATACAGCCGCATCCGTCGCACTGACGCAGGGAAACACACTCCTCCAAAATGGGGTCACCATCAGGATTCAGCTGGTAAAGGCAGAATTCTGACTCTGCATTGCAACTGAGGCGATCGTCTGGACAGGGGATTGCTCCGCCTTCACCTTCACCTTCTCCTTCTCCTTCTCCTTCACCTTCACCTTCACCGTCACCTTCTCCTTCACCGTCACCGTCACCTTCACCTTCACCTTCACCTTCACCTTCACCGTCACCTTCACCTTCACCTTCACCTTCACCGTCACCTTCTCCTTCACCCGCGCAGGAGCCAAGAATAAACAAAGCTGCAGCAGCAAGCATTGTGGTCATCTTCATGTACAGATTCCATTTCCTTCTTCAGATGGCGACGAGAGGCGCAACGTCATGTGCGGCTCCATGCGTTGATTCTCGTCGGCGTCCGCGCGGCTGCACGGGTGATCCGTCGGTCGGTGTACCGAGTGTTCGGAGGGGAGGGTTTGGAAGACCCGCCAGAAGTCACAGCCTGCGAGCTCAGGCGGGAGTGGCAAGGCGAAGCAGGCGCCAAGCAAGGCTTTGCAGGTCGACGGCGGCTTGATCACGCCGCTCGCCCTGCAGCGCGCCGAGCTCAACGTCGTGCGCGCCGAGCAGTCGTTGCGCACGGCGCAGCAGACGGCGTCGCAGGCGCGGGCCAACCTCGGCTTGTTGCTGGGTCTCGTCGACGACGTCGCCCTCGACGCGCCGCCCGACGTGCCCGCCGTCGACCAGGGCCAGGCTCTCGACGTGCTCGTCGAACGCGCCAGAGACGCGCCCCGACTTGAAGGCGCAGCGCATGTCGCTCGAGATCGCCGAGCGCAGCGTCACGGCCGCGTGGCTGAGCTTCTTGCCGTCGGTGGTGCAGGCGCAGGGCCGCGGCACGACGTTCACCTCAGACCTCGCGCCGGAGCCGTTCACTGCGTCGGTGTCGCTGCGCGTCCGACCACGTGACCGTGCACAGCAGAGAACGCGTCACTCGAAGAACGAGAGCCCAGGCACGAAGCTCCTGAAGTCCAAAGCCACTTCAGGGCCTCGCGCGGGCTCTCGTGATCAACGTGACGCCTTTTTCTGCGTCGCCTTCTTCTTCGTCGTCTTCTTCGTCGTCTTCTTCGTCGTCGCCGTCTTCGCCGACCCTGTCGACGGCAGCCGCGGCAACGGCGCGACGATGACCTCCAGAGCGGCGCCAACGACGAGCCCAGCGTGGGCCATCAAGGCGTCGTTCAAGATGATGTAGGTGTTGCCGTAGCGCTGACCGATGTGTCCATCAAAAGACGCACCGCTGACCGATCCAGTGATGAGCGATCCGAAGCCGCCGCGCGGATCGTCGGGCCGCGGGATCTTCACCTTCTCGATGTTCGGCCACACCTGCGTGGGCTCGAAGGGCACCAACACGTAGTGCGTGCCGTGCTTGCCGTGCTCGCCGACGACGGCGGTGAAGCTCTGCGGCCTCATCAGGCACATCCCATCCGCAGCGCCTCAGCGACGAGCTCGGCGCCGCTGTCGCCCTTCTGCACGACGCTGGCGTGGTGTTTGGTGAGGCGCGTGCCGTCGAGGTCGGCGATGTCTCTGGCGGTGAAGACGACGACTTGCGTGGCCAGCCCGCCTTTGCGAGCGCGCAGGTCTTCGAGCACGCCGAAGCCGTCGTCGACGCCGGGCAGCGAGAGGTCGAGCACCAGGGCTTGCGGCACGGCGTCGTCGAAGCAGGCCTTTGCTTCTTTGACACTGCGGGCGCGGCGCACGCGAAACAGCACGCCGCCCTCGGCTTTGTCTTGCAGGTGTTGCTCGAGCAGCGTGAGGGTGGCGAGGTCATCTTCGACGACGACGACGTCGACCTTCTTGACCGACTTCACCGACGCGCTGATGGGGCCGGGGGTCGGCGGCGACTCGGCCGGCGTCGGCGCCACCACCGACGAGAGCGGCAGCAAGAGCGCGAAGGTCGATCCTTTGCCGACCTCGGAGTCGACCGTCACGGTGCCGCCCAGCATCTCGGCGAGGCGCCGCACGATGGCGAGGCCGAGGCCGACGCCGTCGCGCTCGCGGGCGAAGCCGCCATCGACCTGGTGAAAGGGCTCGAAGATGCGGGCGAGCTGGTCTTTCGGGATGCCGAGGCCCTCGTCTTTCACAGCGAGGACGACGTGCGCATCGCTTCTCGACACGACGACCTCGACGTGACCCTTCTCGCTGTACTTGATCGAATTGTTGATGAAGTTGATCAGGATCTGCCGCAGCCGATCGGGGTCGGTTTTGATGGTCAGCGCGGCGCCCTCGACACGGGCGCTCAGCGTCATGCCCTTCTTTTCGGCGATGGGCGTCAGCGTCTCTTCAAGGTTGGCGACCATCTCGTTGATGTCGACAGCGTCGATCGAGATTTTGAGCCGCCCGGCCTCGATGCGCTCGAAGTCGAGCAGGTCGTTGACCAGCGCCAGCAGCGACTGACCGCTTTCATTGATGAGCTTCAGGTTCTTCTGTTGTTGCTCAGGAATCATGCCTTCGGTCTTTTTCAAGACCAGGCGGCTGAAGCCGATGATGGCGTTGAGCGGCGTGCGCAGCTCGTGGCTCATGCTGGCGAGAAACTGTGACTTGGCCTTGGCCGACGCGACGAGGTCTTCGTTCTTCTGCAAGAGTTCGCCGCGGGCGGCTTCGAGGGCGACGGCTTTTTCTTCGACGTCTTTGAGGTGTTTGACGTTGTCGTCGTTGATGCGCTCGAGAGCGTCGATCATCTCGTTGGCGCGCACCGTGAGCAAGCCGAGCTCGTCGGGGCGGTAGACGGGGATGCGCTCGAGGTGGGTGAAGTCATGATCGCGCGTGATGTTCTGCAGCGCCGCGCCAACGCTCTCGATGGGATCGGCCAGCGAGCGGCCCACGAGAAACGCCACCATCGGCGCAAAGATGCAGACGACGACGAAGAAGAAGACGACGCCGAACAAGTAGAGGTCAGAGGCTTGCGGGTTGACGTCGACGACGGCGCCCACCATCAGCCGCTCGTTGATCTTCTCGGCTGACACCGCGAGGTGCACCCGCGGGTCGTGACGCTCGACTTCGTCTTTGCCTTCTTCGAGGTAAAGCAGGCCCGGCGCCTGGTAGAGCTTCTGGCCGGTGGCGTCGTCGATGAAGAGCTTGCCGTCAAAGATGGCAAACGGGTGAATCAGGTTGTCTTCGGCTTTGGCGACCGCGAGGGCTTTGTCGACGTCAGAAGCGGTGAGCTCTTTGCCGCTGAACAGCGTGCGCAGCACGTGCTCGGTGACGTCTTCGCGCACGAGCCGACCGCGCACCTGCAGGTCGTGGGCGTTGTTGCGCATCTCGATGGTGTAGCCGGCGCACACCATCCACCCTGTCGCTGACGTGGCGATGCCGAGGGTGATGAGCACCAGCCGCACGCGGATCGAGTCGGGCCACAGCGCGACTTTGATGCCGCGCTTGCGCATCGCCAGCGACATCTGACCGTTGATCTTCGACAGCATCACGCTGTTGAAGGGAATGTTAAAGATGCCAGCGCCAAGGCCGACCGTAACGCAGAAAGGCGCCATGATTGACGGGTATTCTGTGGCGATGGGCAGGTTGTCAGCGTCTAAGAAGATGACGAAGTACTGCACGCCCCAGATCACCGACCAGAACCCGAGAAACCAGAACGGAAAGCGGTTGGCCCGCTGCGCCGCCCGTCGCAGATCGTCGTCGGTGTCGGTTCCGGCGGCGTGCTTCTTGTCCCACTGGTCGATGGGCGCGATCATGGCCATGAGCAGCGCTGACCAGCAGATGGTCTTGACGACGTAGACGATGGTGAACCAGCGAATGAGAATGTAAAGCTCGTCGGTGTCCCACAAGCCATTCATGGCAATGAAAGCGATCGGAACGGCAGGGACAAACGGCAGGTCGAGCGCGAAGTACGCGACGAGCATCCGCATGCGGAACGAGAGACGGCCGAGAGCGCGCTCGATGGCGTTCATCATGGGGTGAGAATCCTGCGCAAGAGCAGCGCGGTGGCGGGGGCGTTGTCGCGCACAAAGAGGTGGTCGCCGTCGACGACGTGGGTGGCGAAGGGGCCGCGGGTGTGCTCGCGCCAGCGGGCGATGTCGGCAGCGGTGACTGAGGTGTCGTTGCTCCCGCGCAGCGTGGTGATGGGTGCGTCGATGACCTCCTCACGGCGGGTGCGGGCAGAGATCGACAGGTCGCGGCGCAGCGGTGGCAACAGCAGCGCGCGTGCTTCGGGGTCGCCGAACAGCGCGCGATCGATCAGGCCGCGGGCTGTCAGCTCTTCCACCAGCCCGTCGTCGTCGAGGGCGTCGACGGCGCTGCTGGCGCTGTTGGCGTTGTTGGCGTTGGCGCTGACATCGACGCAGGCGGCGGCGCGGGCGGCGATGACGACGTGGACGACGTCGCGTTGGGCGGCGACGACGGCGCAGAAGGCGGCGACGGCGCCGAAAGAGTGGCCGTAGACGGCGACGGGTCCATCGAGGGCTTCGATGGAGGGGAGCACATCAGCAACGACGTCGTCGATGGATGCGGGCAGGGGCACCGGGCGGCGGTGGGCGCGTCCGGCGTAGGCGACGGCGTGGACCTCGACGTCGCTGTCCTTCAACGCGTCGCTCAGCGACCGCAGCACAGCAGCCGACGCCCCCGCCCACGGAAACGCCACGAGGCGCACGCGCGCGCCCTTCTTCGGCCGAAAGCACAGCAGCGCGCTCACGCGATCGTTCTCGAATAGCGCGGGGCTCCGCCCCGGCGTCGTTGTGCCGCGCGCCGGCGACGGGGCGGAGCCCCGCGGGACCGGACGACGGGGAGGAGCCCCGCGCTATTCAAGAATGGAGTCACGAATGGGGTCACGTTCGCTTCACCACTTTGAGAAGCGGCGGAGCGGCCGGCGTCAGCGTCACCCGCGTCGCCAGCTGCAACGTCGACGTCGAATTCTCCGGCCTCACGAAGCGGAACCGTCGCAACAGCGCGCACAATACCAGCCGCACCTCGGCCTGCGCCAAGCCGGCGCCAATGCAGCTGCGCCCGCCACCACCGAAGGGGAAGTAGCCGTCCGACAGGC
>JANNAY010000402.1:0-7766 GCA_031384945.1 Deltaproteobacteria bacterium | reverse complement strand
TGGGCTGGCGACACGATGCTCGACCCGCAGTCGCTCGGGGCGGCCCCGTCCGATCCGCCGGCGCCCGAGCGCATCAAGGGCGCGATGTTGATCACACAGTCGGGGTCGGCCGAGCGCAGCAAGGTCGCGGCGACGACGGCTGAGTCGTCGGGGCCGGCCGTGCGGCAGTCGAAGGCGAAGACGACGTTGGCACCGGCCAAGGTGACGTCCGGTGGCGGTCCGCGCTCGCTGCAGCTCGGCAACTTCGACAGCGACGGCGAAGACGACTGGAGCAGAGACACCATCGCCGACGCCTCGCCCGTCGTCGTCGATCCGACGCGGGCGCACTCGCAAGAGAAGCCGGCGCAGACGCACCCGCCGCGCTCGCTGCTCGTCGAAGCCGGCGTCGGCGACATGACCGCCGAAGACAAGCCGGCGACGTCGAAGTCTGAGTCGAAGTCAGAGCCAGAGTCAGAGTCAGAGTCTGAAGAGTCAGAGCCTTAGCCGGTCGATGGTGCGTTGACGCAAGAACGATCGATCAGAACCCGCGCGTCGCTTCGGCGTCGAGCATGCCCTCGATCTCTTCGAGCGAGAGGCTCTTCGGACCCTGGCCGTCTTTGCCCAGCACGCTCTCAGCAGCCGCGCGCTTGTCTTCGCCGAGGTCGAGCATGCGCTCTTCGAGCGTGTCGCTGCAGGCGAGCTTGATGACGTGCACGGTCTTGGTCTGGCCGATGCGGTGGGCGCGGTCGGTGGCCTGGTCTTCGACGGCCGGGTTCCACCACGGGTCGTAGTGGACGACGGTGTCGGCGGCGGTGAGCGTGACGCCGGTGCCGCCGGCCTTGAGCGAGACGACGATGACGCGCGGTCCGTTGGGCTCTTGGAACTTGGCCACGACGTCGCCGCGGTCTTTGGTGGCGCCGTGCAACCACAGCGCGTCTTTGACGCCGATCTTCTCGAGCACCTCGTGAAGAATTTTCTGCATCTCGACGAACTGCGAGAACACGATGACCTTGCGCTCGGGCTGGGCCAGCGCCTCGGTCATCGTCTCTTCGAACAGCGCGAGCTTCGCCGACGCCACGCCCTTGGCGGCGAAGCGCTCGTCGTCGCCCAACAAACGAGGATCGCAGCAGACCTGACGCAAGCGCATGAGCGCCGCCAAGATCGGGGCTCTGGCGCGGGCCCGGGTGTGCACCTGCAGTGCCTTTTGCACGTCGCTGCGCACCTCGGCGAGCACGCGCAGGTAGAGCGCGCGCTGCTCGGGCGACATCTCGCAGCGCAGCACGGTCTCGATCTTCGGCGGCAGGTCTTTGGCGACGTCTTCTTTTTTGCGCCGCAGAATCACGGGACGGGTGCGCTTGCGCAGCTCGTCGAGCCGCTGCCCGTCGCCCTTGGCGATCGGGCGGCCGTAGCGACGCTCGAACGAGCGCTCGCTGCCGAGCAGACCCGGCGCCACGAGGTCGAGAATCGACCACAGCTCTTCAACCCGGTTCTCGATCGGCGTGCCGGTCAGCGCCATGCGTTGGTCTGACTTCACCTGCCGCGCCGCCTTCCATGCCTCGGTCGACGCGTTCTTCACGTTCTGCGCTTCGTCGAGCATCAGGTAGCGGAAGTCGAGCTTGCCGAGGCTGCCTTCGACGTCTCTGCGCAAGAGCGCGTACGACGTGACGACGACGTCGCTTTCGGCGGCAGCGGCTTCGCCGTCTTTGCGGTCGCGGCCGTGCCACTTCATGACGTTCAACTCTGGGCAGTGGCGCTTGGCCTCTTGCACCCACACGTCGAGCACCGAGGTCGGCGCGACGACCAGCGACGGCTTCGGACCGTCCATCTCTTTGGCCTTCGCGAGCAGCGTCATGGCCATCAAGGTCTTACCGAGACCCATGTCGTCGGCGAGGATGCGGCCGACGCCGAGGCGGTGCATCTGCGACAGCCAGGCGACGCCGTCGTGCTGGTACGGCCGCAGCGTCGCCGTCAGCATCTTCGGCAGCGTGCGATCGCTCTCGAGGGGCTGGGCCAAGAACTCTTGGATGCGCTTCTTGAGGCTCTCGTCTTCGGTGTCGATCTCGACCTTGCCTTCGAGGCCGGCGACCAACAGCGCGAGCTCAGCAGGACCGATCTCGCGCGACTGCGCGGCGTCTTTGAGCTCGAGCTGATCGGCGATCAGCTCGAGGGCGTGACCGGCCTCGGGCGAGAAGCCGAGCACGGTGTCTTCGTCGATCAACATCGAGTGCCGGCCGGCGAGCACGGCCTTGATGATGTCGTCGAACTTCAGCGCCAGCTGGCGGGCTTCGTCGCCGATGTCGAGGCGCACGTCGAGCAGACCGCGCTTGTCGCCGTCGATGGCGGGCCGCGGCACGGCCTTGAGCTTGGGGATCGCCGGCAGCCGCACGATGCGGGGCAGGGTGTCTCTGTCGACGTAGACAAAGGCGGGCACGCCCTGGCCGGCAGCGATCTTCACCAGC
The DNA here is from genome assembly GCA_031384945.1 of Deltaproteobacteria bacterium. Lineage (GTDB taxonomy): Bacteria > Myxococcota > UBA727 > UBA727 > VGSZ01 > VGSZ01. The sequence goes on along the minus strand of JANNAY010000402.1, from coordinate 5,328 downwards.
ACGTCGAGGCCGGGCTCGCCCTGGGCCGAGAAGCCCTTGTGCGACGCGGCGGCGTGCAGGCCCATGTCGAACAGCGCCTGGCGCGCCATCTCTTCTTGCGTCGACGGACGCGCGATCATCATCGCGCCGCCCTCTTTTTCGCCCTTCTTGGGCGCGAGCTCGACGGCATGCACCGGCGGGATCGAGCCGCGGGCGCTGACTTCGACCTCGTCGGCGATGCGTTTGCCGTCTTCGTCGATGGCGGCGAGCTCGGTCACCAAATGCACGCGCAGCTGAAAGCCCGGGCCGTCGTCGGCGCGGGTGAGCATGGCGCGCAGCACGATGCGGGGTGTGCCGTCGGGGGTGCGGGCGACTTCGACGAGGTCGGCGATGTCGGCGCCGAGGCCGACGCAGGCTTCGAAGCCGGCCTTGCCTTCTTCGGTGCACAGACCCGCGAGGATCAACGGCTCGGTGTCGAGCAGGGTGCGCGCTTCGCCGGGCAAGAGCGGCGGCGACACGCGGTACATCTTCAGCTGTTCGTCGAGAAGAAACGCCTCGCGCTCGCCGAGGATCATCGGCTTGTCGATGGTGATGCCGTCGGCGTCGACGGCTTCGAAGACCAGCGAGGTGCCGAGCTCGTGCTCTTTGACGCGGCCGGTGATGCGCGCCGGGCGCGGCACGACGGCGATGGATCCCTTGCCTTCGACCTCAAGCGGGACGTCGGCGGCAAAGGCAAGCAAGCGCCCCACCTGCGCCTTCGTCAGCGAGAAGCGGCCCTTCTTGGCGTGCGACGGGCCGGCCTCGTGCAAGATCTCGACGACGGCGCGCTCGCGGGCCGACAGCGGCGTCTGCGCGCCCATCAACAGCGGCCGCGTCTCAACGATCGACTCGCTGCGCGGCCCGTCGTGCAGCCGTACAAAGGTGCGCTCGGCGATGAAGGCGGGCTCTTCGAGCACGATGCGCAACCGACGCAGCGACGTCTTCAGCGCGTCAGCAAGGTGGACCCAGGGCAGCGGCGCATACTTCATCAGCGGGTCCTTCGTCGTCGTCGTCGTCGTTGGCGCTGCGCAGCTAGACACAAAAAACGCGATGCGGCAATCGCTGGGCGTGTGCGAAAAGAGTCCAAAGCCGTCGTCGTCGTCGTCGGCAGCGCTGGCTGCGGTGAACACGCGGTGCCGATCCGGTCACGTGTCCGCGGTGCGGTCGCGCTTGGCGACTTGACCTGATGTCCGACCTGCTGCCAGCGTCGTTGAATGCGTGTTCGCGTTCTGGGCTGCCACGGCGGAGAGACACCTCGTCACCGGACGACGTGTCTGCTCATTGATGAGCGCATCACCATCGACGCTGGCGCGGTCTGCCGCAGCTTGAACCTCGACGAGCAAGTGAAGATCGATCACATGCTCATCAGCCACAGCCACATGGACCACGTGAAAGATCTGGCCCTGATGGCCGACCAGATCATTGGTCAGCGCAAAGATCCGGTTTACTTGCATTGTGGACCTGAGACGGCCGAGACGCTGCAGACGTCGTATTTCAACAATTATCTCTGGCCTGACTTCACACGCATCCCCACGCCAGACAAGCCCGTGATGAAGCTCTGTGTGCGCGAGCCCCTCGAGGTCTTCCGCATTCCGTCGCTGGCCCAGCAAGAGGCCCGGCGCACCATCGCTGCTGGCCCGACGCCGGCCGAGCTGCTGAAAGATGCCGCCGAAAAGGGCGTGACGGGCAAAGAAAAGGCGCCGAAGAAAAAGGCGGCGAAGAAAGAGAAGCCGGCGCTGTCGACGGCACCGCTCGAAGACGGCGAGTACGAGATTCGCTACGTGCCCGTGACCCATCCCGTCGAGTCGATGGCGATGATCATCCGCGGCAAGGGCGGCTCGGTGCTCTACTCGTCAGACACCGGTCCAACCACGCGGCTGTGGCAGGTCGCCAACGAGACCGCCGACCTGCGTGGCATGTTCGTCGAGCTCAGCTTTCCGAACCACATGCAGGCGCTCGCCGACGTCGCCGGACACTATACGCCGCAGACGCTGCACGCTGAGATGAATAAAGTGCATGAACGTGAGCGTATTCCGCTTTACGTTTACCACTTGAAGCCCACGTTCTACGAGCAGACGAAGCAAGAGCTCAACGCGCTCAAAATGCAGAACATGCACCTCGTCGAGCTCACCGACGAGTTCAGCTTCTAATCTTCATCTTCGTCGAGGTGTTCGTTGCCTCGGTCGAGGGCGTCGCCGTCTCTGGTGTCGCCGCGGGCGATGGCGGTGCGTCCGTGTTTCTTCTGAATCGCGTCGAGGGCGCGGCCGAGGGCCTCTTGCTTCTCGGTGCCAGGGCCCGAGCGGCCCGGAAGCGCAAAACCCGGAGCGTCGAACAAAGAAGCCTGACGGGGCGCCGCCTCGTCGACGAGGTGGGTGGCGGCGAGACCCACGAGGCGCATCGGCCGCGTCAGATCGGCCTTGGTGAGCAGGTGCTCGAGGGCCGCCGTCAACGACGCTGCGTCTTGGACGGGCTCGGGCAACAAGAGCTCGCGCGAGGTGCGGTGAAAGTCGGCGTACTTGAGCTTCAAGCGAATGCCGCCAGCCCTCATCTGCGCTTTGCGCAGGCCCGAACAGACCTCGTCGATGAGGGGGATCAGCTGCGATCGGACGGCGGCGGGGCCGGTGACGTCGCTCTCGAGGGTGCGCTCGGCGCCGAGCGACTTGCGGGTGTGGTCGTCGTCGATCGGGCGGTCATCTTCGCCGCGCGACAGCGCCGAGATGTGCTCGCCGAGCGAGCCGTAGCGCTTCGCCAATTCGGCGGGGTCGACGACGGCGATGTCGGCGATGGTGTCGAAGCCGTCGGCGCGCAATTTTTCGGCGGTCTTTGGACCCACGCCCCACAAGCGCTCGATGGGCAGGGGCGCCAAAAACGCCCGCTCTTCGCCGGGGCTGACGACGACGATGCCGCCGGGTTTCTTGATGTCTGACGCGACCTTGGCGACGTACTTGTTGGCGGCGGCGCCGACGGAGCAGGTCAGCTGCGTCTCTTCACGGACCGCGCGCTGGACGCGCCAGGCGAGCTCGACGGGCGGGCCGAAGAGCTCGTCGGTGCCGGTGGCGTCGACGAAGGCCTCGTCGAGCGAGAGGGGCTCGATGCTCGGCGAGAAGCGGCCGAGGATGGCCATGATCTGTTTGCTGACCTCGACGTAGGCGCCCATGCGCGGCGGCACGAACACGGCGTGGGGACAGAGGCGCTGGGCGGCCATCGTCGGCATCGCTGACTTCACGCCGTATTTGCGGGCCTCGTAGGAGCAGGTCGACACGACGCCGCGGCGGCCGCTGCCGCCGACGACGACGGGCTTGCCGCGCAGCTCAGGCCGATCGCGCTGCTCGACGGAGGCGTAGAAGGCGTCCATGTCGACGTGGAGAACGGCGCGCTCCCAGCGCTGCGGTTTTCCGGTCCTCGTCGACGTCGCCATCGCATCAGCATACAAAAAAACCGTCGGGTCGGGGCGCCACACATCGGCCGGTCGGCGGAGAACAAGGCCCCAACCAGCGCTTGCCAGTGCATTGACGATGACGCAGATTCCGACGTCGTCGACTTTGATCGAGAGGTTCTTCGTGAAGTTTCGCATCTACGCTTGGGGCAGCACCGACGTCGGCATGAAGCGCGACCACAACGAGGACAGCTACCTCCTCGCGCCCGACTTGAACCTCTTCGTCGTCGCCGACGGCATGGGCGGCCACGCGGGCGGCGAGATGGCTTCGGGCATCAGCGTTCGCACCGTCGAGAAGACCGTGCGCAACGAAAAGGCCACCGTCGATCCGAACATGCACCACGACGGCAGCATCGAAAAATCGCCCGTCGCGCGCTTGCTGAGCAACGCCGTGCGCGCCGCCTGCAACGCCGTCTACACGAAGTCGCAGCAGGTTCGTGAGCTGCAGGGCATGGGCACGACGACGACGTCGATCATGTTCCACGACAAGCACGCCTTCGTCGCCCACGTCGGCGACAGCCGCTGCTACCTCGTTCGCGACGGCCGCATCTTGCAGCTCAGCGAAGATCACTCGTTGGTCAACGAACAGCTCAAGGCCGGCCTCATCACCGAAGCGCAGGCTCGTCAGTCGCGCTTCAAGAACATCATCACGCGCAGCGTCGGCTTCGACGCCGACGTCGAAGTCGACATGATCGCCGTCGAGGTCAAGGTCGGCGACGCCTACCTCATGTGCTCTGACGGCCTCTGCAACCTCGTCACCGACCCCGAGGTCTGCGACGTCGTCAGCGACAACTTCTTGCACCGAGTGCCCGAGATCTTGATCGACCTCGCCAACAGCCGCGGCGGCGACGACAACTGCACCGTCGTCATCGCCTACGTCGTCGATGGCGAAGACGTCTCCTGGCAAGACGACGCCGAGCTCTTCAAAGAGACCATCCCCGGTGGCGCCGCGTTCAACGCCGTCAACGGCTGAGCGTCAGCGAACGAACAGCTCGAAGCGCGTGAGCACGAGGTTCTCGTCGTTGCTGTCTTGATCAGACATCACGCGGGCCTCGAGCAACGTCGACGCGGCGCGGGCGCCGACGGACTTGACGAAGAAGCCGTCGCCGTCGCCGCCAGCGATGCATTGGTCGGTCGGTCCGTCCCACAGCGGCGTGGCGGGGTCGAAGGCGCGCACGTTCGATCCGCAGCCCGCCGGACGCGCCGCTTGCGACGGGTTGTCGCAGAAGAAGGCGTCGACAAAGCCGGGGGCCGCGGTGCCGCCGTCGCAGGGGCAGCGGACCGTGCCGTCGTAGCAGGGGTGGGCGGCGACGAACGTGAAGACGTGGGCGCGGGGGCTGCCGACGGTGATGCTGACGCCGTCGACGTAGATGCCGTCGAGGTCGGCGACGTGGGCGGCAAAGGCGTCTTGGTCGCCGAAGACGACGCCTTCGAGGTGGCCCATCACCTCGCTGTAGGCCTGCGGCGGCGCGAGGCCGATCGAGACCTGTGAGCCGATGCCTGCGGGGCGGCTGCAGCCGTTGACGCCGCCGCCGACGCTGACGGCGGTGAGGCCGGGCGGACACGCGAGGTTCGCTTGATCGAAGAAGCCGACGCGCGTCCACCCGCCGCCTTCGCGGGCGTTGTCGCAGAACACGGCAGCTTCGCCGGCGTCGTCGGTGTCGCCGTCGGCGTTGACGTCGATGGCGACGGCGCCGGCGGCGTTGTTGCCGGCGGCCAGCGACGCCGCGCACGACGTCGGCGGCGGCGGTGGCGGTGGCGGTTCGCCTTCGCCTTCGCCTTCGCCTACTTCGCCTTCGCCTTCTTCGCCTTCGCCTTCTTCGCCTTCGCCTTCGCCTTCTTCGCCTTCGCCTTCGCCTTCTTCGCCTTCTTCG
>JANNAY010001535.1:0-6431 GCA_031384945.1 Deltaproteobacteria bacterium | reverse complement strand
CATGCACCGGCGCGGGGGCCGGTGCCCCGCCCGAGTGGCCACAGCGCGGCTCTTCGGGAAGACAGAGTGGGGTGAGCCTTTGGGTCTCTTGGGCCAGTGCCTGTGGAGTGGTCTTGAAAAAAAGAGGGCGACCCTTGGGCCGCCCTCTTCGTTTCGTCACTCGTCGTCGGGGACGTCTTGCGGCTCGGGCTCGTCGGGGACGTCGGGCGTCACCGTCGACGGGTCTTGCACGATGACGAACTCGACGCGGCGGTTCTGCGCCTTGCCGTCGTCGGTGGCGTTGTCAGCGACCGGCTTCTCCTGGCCGAAGCCGACGCCGTCGAGGCGCGAGGCGTCGACGCCCTTGTCGGTCAGGTACATCACGACGGCCTTGGCGCGGCGGTCAGAGAGGTCTTTGTTCTTCTCGGCGACGCCGTCGGAATCCGTGTGGCCTTCGACGCGGAGCTTCGTGATCTCCGGGTGCGATTTGACGACGGCGGCGACGTTGTCGAGCAGCGGGAACGACTTCGACTCGATGACGTCTTTGCCGGTCTTGAAGAAGACCTTGTCGAGGATCTCGAGCTTCTCGGCGCGGATGACGACGAGCTGCTTGACGGCGCAGCCGTTGTTGGCCGGGTCGCCCTTCTCGTCGGGGCAGTTGTCGAGGCGGTCGACGACGGTGTCGCCGTCGCGGTCGGGGTCGGGGCAGCCGCGCATCTCTTTCACGCCGGCCTCGAGGGGACACTTGTCAGCGCGGTCGCGGATGCCGTCGCCGTCGTTGTCGAGCTCGGGGCAGCCGTCGGCGTCTTCGAAGCCGTCTTTGTCTTCGGCCTTGCGCGGGCACTTGTCATCGGCGTCGAGGACGCCGTCTTTGTCGTTGTCGAGCTCGGGGCAGCCGTCTTTGTCTTTGAAGCCGTCTTTGTCTTCGGCTTCTTTCGGGCACTTGTCGGCGTCGCCCTTGATGCCGTCGTGGTCGGGGTCTTCGTCGACGGGGCAGCCGTTGTTGTCGGCGGGGCCGGCCACGTTCGGGCACTTGTCGTCAGCGTCTTTCACGCCGTCGCCGTCTTTGTCGTCGGTGTCGGGGCAGCCGTCGGTGTCTTCGAGGCCGTTCTGCGTCTCGGGCTCTTTGATGCACTTGTCGTCTTTGTCGGCGATGCCGTCGCCGTCGGTGTCGGCGACCGCGCGGGGGGCGAAGCGCACGCCGGTGAAGACGCGGAAGTCGGGGCCGCCTTCGCCGGCGACGAGGCCGACGGCGCCGCCGAGAAACACGTCGATCGGTCCCCAGATGTTGTGGTTGACCTCGCCGAGCACTTCGCTCGGGTTTCTCAGCGGCACTTCTTCAAAGAAGCCGAGGATCTCGGACGCCGACGCCAACGACAGCGCGACCTCGGTGGGCTGCTCGTCTTGCAGCTCGAAGACGTAGCCAAGGCCGGCGCGCACCAGCAGCTCGGTGCTGGCGACGTTCTGCGGGTCGTCTTTGGGAAAGGCGACGTCTTGGCTGCGAAAGCGCGTGCCGAGGTTGCCGGCCGCGCGCAGTGTGCCGCCGTACAGGGCCCACTCGCGCGAGGCGAGCACGGTCGGCGTGAAGGTGAAGCCCTCTTCGCCGAAGTAGTCGCCGTATTGGCCCGTGGGGATCGACACCGGAATTTGGAAGCCGATGTCGAGGGGCGATCCGTCGCGCTGACGGATGATGCGGGCCTTCGGGTAGAAGCGGATGTCGCCGATGCCCGAGGTGCCGAGGGTCTCGCCGCCTTCAAAAGCAGGGGCGCGCGTCTCGTCGCGCTGCTGAAAGATCAAGACCGGCACTTCGATGCCGAGCTGGATCCACTCGAAGAGCGCGATCGAGCCGGTGATGTGCGTCGTGAGGCGGTTCTCGACGAGGGGCTCGAGACGGTCGAGGGGCGTGGTGCCGGCGATGACCGGGTACGTGAACAGCGGATCGTTTTCGTACTGCAGCGTCAAACCGACATCGAGCGCCAGGTGCTCGGGCACCGAGGCCCAGCTGGTGTTGAGGATCGACTCTTTGTCGACGCCGGCCTCGAAGCGCTCGGCGGGGAAGTCGCGTTCGTGGTCTTCGTGGGCGAAGCCGGGGGCGGCGGCGATCGCCACAGCCACGGTGAGTGCAATGCGCATGTGTGCTCCTGAAACCGGGAATCAGTGATGACTAGAAAAACTTCCACGCGAGCTGGAACGAGGTCGCGACGTCGTAGTTGGTGTACGCGTTGCGACGAGAAATCGCGCCGTTGTCGTAGCCAATCGTGAGATTCACGGCCAACGACAGGTTCGACATCAAGTTGACGGTGAGTTGGCTCGTCGAGTTGGCGATGGTGGCTTCGCCGAGGCCGAGCTCGTTGTCGCCTTCGCCGTTGTCGCTGCGGGCGCTCTCGAAGGGCGCCGAGACGTTGCCGAACACGGGGATGCCGGTGCCGAACGAGAGGTTGGGGATGACCTCGATGCCCTGCGTGAACGTCACGTTGTCGAGCACGGCGTTCGAGTAGGCGATGGCCACGCGGGCGCCGACGACGCCGCCGCTGTCTTCGAAGCGGGTCTCGTCGCCCCAGACCGAGATGCGGCCGTCGGCGTTGGTGTCGGCGTCGTCGACGTTGAAGATGGCGTTGTCGACGGTGTAGACGCCGCCGACTTCGGCCGAGAGTGTGTGCTTCGGCACGTTGAACAGGTAGTGGCGGTAGCCGACGTCGGCGCGCAATCGCGCCAGCAGGTTCACGGCGCTGTCGTGAAACACGAGGCCCGCGGCGTAGACAGAGCCGACGGCCTTGTCGACGTCGCCGACGAAGAAGTCGTAGCGAAGCTTGGCGAAGCCGTTGGTGTTGACGTTGTCGAGAGCGTTGGCGTCTTCGGTGGTGCCGTCTTGCAGCAGCTTGGTGAAGCCGTTCTTCGGATCGAGGTCTTCGTCGACGGCGAGGGCGGCCATGCCGAGGCCGAGGTCGAAGCGCAGGCCGTGTTGCAGGAGCCGCAGCTGGTAGAAGCCGCCGACCTTGGCGGCGGCGCCCTGGACGTTGCCGCCGTTGAAGAGCGCGCCGACGCTGCCCTGGGCCTCTTGCGTGAGCTCTGACGGCGGGGGCGCCGCGGGCAGGGCGGCGGCGGCCTCTTGCGGCTTCTCTTTGATGACGCCGGTGGCGTCGGTCGGGGTCTGCGCCTCGGCGCTGAAGGCGGTGGTGGCGACGACGACAACGGCGACTGCGATACGCACGGACTGCACCTCTACCCCTCGGGGAGCGCGGCGCGATGGCATCCAACAGCGCCGCCCGCAACGGCTAATGGTTGTGTGGCGCCGCGCGTCATGCGAACCGCGGGGCCCCGAGACACGAGACGGGCGGAGGGACTGGTGATCGTTCATCGCATCCTCGACGTGGTGTTCCGCACCCTCGACACGGTCGACGCGGTTCGCGCCAAGGTCGACGCGGCCCTCGGGCGCGCGCCGCCGCCGCCGTCGCAGTGGCCGCCGATCATCGATCCGGCGCCTGCGCCGAGCCGGGTCGTCTCCGACGAGACCGCCCGCACCTACACCGGCACGCCGAACATCGAAGAGCTCTACGCGGCCCGGCCCGAAGCGCCTGCGCCTGCGCCGAAGAAGAAGGCGGCAAAGGCGACCACGAAGCCGACCACGAAGCCGAAGAAGAAGAAGGCGACGTCGACGACGACGACGGCGGAGAAAGAGCCGAAGAAGGCGGCCTCGCGCAAAGGATCTGTCGATCGCAAGGGCGATGACTTTGATTCTCCGCGGGCCCGCGCCATCGGCACCTGGCTCGTCGACAACCAGCGTCCGGTCGTCAGCGCTGACGCCGCTCTCGACAACAAAAAGACGCTTGCGCGTGTGCTGTGGGCCGTCGCCGCCGCCGACGCCGCGGGCTCTGAGCACGGCCTGACCGCCGCCGACGCCAGCGCGCTCTTGTCGACGGCCGCGAAGCTCGAGGTCTTTTCGACCAACGTCGCCCGGGCCTTTCGCGACGAGAGCGATCTCTTCGAAGAGACAACGCCCGATGGCCGCAGCAAGCGCTACAAGCTGACCGCCGCCGGACGCGCCCGCCTCGCCGAGGTCGAGACGCGCTAGCCTGAGTGCGAGCCTGATAGAGACTGCCGCCTTCGCTGGAAGGTGCAGGCCGAGAAGAGGGACTTTCCGATGTCGGTCGAACGCAAACCGCGGTTCACGCTCAAGCTCCAGATCGTCTACGACGACGGTCAGAGCTTCATGAGCGGTCCCGTCGCCGACATGAGCGAGACCGGTGTCTTCATCGAGACGGTGATGCCGCTCGAACCCCAGACCCGCGTGCGCTTGATGCCGCTCTTGCCCGACGAAGACGGCATGTTCGAGCTCGAGGGTGTCGTCGTGCGCAAGGCCGACTACGACCTCGACAACCACTTCGATCGCACACCGGGCATGGGCATTAAGTTCGTCGACATCAGCCCTGACCAGAACGCCGCCGTCGAGAAGCTGCTCGCCCGCGGGCGCAAGCTCACCTGAGAAGGGGCTCCTGAATGGCCGCCACAGCGATTGACCTGCTCGACGTCGAAGCCCTGCTCTCCGACGATGACAAGGCTGTGCGCGACAGCGTGCGGCGCTACGTCGACAAAGAGGTCATGCCCCTCGTCGTCGACGGCGCCCGCCAGGGAAAATTCCCGTGGCAGCTGGCGAAGGGCATCGCTGGGCTCGGTCTGCTGGGCGCTCCTCTGACGACGCATGGCTGCGCCGGACTGTCGCCGCTCGCCTACGGCCTGTGCCTCGCCGAGCTCGACCGCGCCGACGCCGGCGTCCGCAGCTTCTGCTCGGTGCAGTCGTCGCTGGTGATGTGGCCGATCGCGAAGTTTGGCAGCGACGCACAGCGCGACCGCTGGTTGCCGAAGCTGCGCGATGCCGATGCCATCGGCTGCTTCGGCCTCACCGAGAGCGACGCTGGCTCTGACCCTGGCGCGATGCGCACGACGGCCGTGAAGACGCCAACGGGGTGGAAGCTCAACGGCCACAAGCGTTGGATCACCAACGGCACCAAGGCCAACGTCGCCGTCGTCTGGGCCCGCGCCGTCGTGCCCGATGCGCATGGCGAGAAGCCGACCATCCGCGGCTTTCTCGTCGAGAAGGGCATGAAGGGCTTCGAGCAACACTCGATCGGCGACAAGCAGTCGTTCCGCTTGAGCGACACGGCCGAATTGCGCTTCGACGACGTCGAATTGGCCGACGACGCCGTCTTGCCCGGCGGCAAAGGACTCGCCGCCCCCCTCGCCGTCTTGAACGAAGCCCGCGGCGGCATCGCGATCGCCGTGCTCGGCAGCGCCGCGGCGTGCCTCGAGACAGCACTCAACTTCGTCGCCGATCGCAACAGCTTTGGACGTCCGATCGCTGCGACCCAGTTGGCACAAGAAAAGCTCGCTGAGATGGCCATCGAGCTCGCGAAGGCACGCCTCGTCGCCTACCGCCTGGCGCAGCTCAAGGCCGCTGGCACCGTCGAAGCGGTGCAGGTCTCCCTCGCCAAGCGCAACAACGTCGCCATCGCCCTCGAGATCGCGCGCACGGCGCGGGCGCTGCTGGGGGCCAATGGCATCACCGACGATTATCCGGTGATGCGGCACATGGTGAACCTCGAGACTGTGTACACCTATGAGGGCACGCACGACGTCCATACTTTGGTCATCGGCAGCTTTCTCACCGGCCAAAAGGCGTTCTGATGGAGCGGGGTTGAGTGCTGCGCTTTGGATTGCCGCCGTCGCTGGGCACCGAGCGCCTCGTCGAGCAGACGCAGATTTTGCGCGCGGCGCTGCAGAAGGCGTGGGCCGATGACGTCGACGTCGTCGTCTGCCGCGACTACGACGCCTTGCGACAGGCCTTGTTGAGCGGCGCCGTCGACTGCGCCCACGCGCCGCCGTTCGTCTGCGCGCAGGTCGAGCCACAGGGTGTGCCCATCATCATACACACAATTCATCAAAAACACTCAACATACGCCAATGCCTTTGTCGTCAAGAAGCAGCAGCCGACGCCGAAGTTGGCGCCGCGCACGCTGCGGGCCGCGTGGGTCGATCCGCAGAGCGTCGCCGGGCACTTGTTGCCGAAGGCGCACCTGCGCGCGAAGCGCCACGCCGTCGAGCATTTCTTCGTCGACGAGGCCTTCTACGGCTCCTACGGCAACGCCTTGCAGGCCGTCATCGATGGCGCTGCCGACGTCGCTGGCGTGCATGTGATTCCCGGTGACGCCAAGAGCTTGAGCGTCGCGCTCGAGGCGCACTTGCTGGGCGCCTCCGACGTGCTCACCGCCATCGAGGTCACCGCCGAGGTCCCCGGCGACGGCATCGCTGCCCGTGTCGGCGTCGACGTTGACCGCTTGAGCAAGGCGTTGATGGCGTTGTCGAAAGACGTGCTCGACGACGTCTTCAAGGTCGACGCCTTCGAGAAGGCCGTGCCCGGCGGCTACCGCCCGCTCTACTCGATCGCGCCGCCCGAG
>JANNAY010000353.1:0-6121 GCA_031384945.1 Deltaproteobacteria bacterium | reverse complement strand
CGCCGCTGACCTCTTCGAGAAGTACGCGACGCTCGAGAAGCGCCCCAGCGAAGACCGCTACGTGAAGCGCGCGCGCGAGCTGGTTCCGTTGCTGCGTGAAGGCGCGCCTCCTCCTGTGCCGGTGCCGACGGCTGGGGGTGTGCCGTTGCCGCCCGCGCCGCCGTTGCCGTTGCTGGTGCCAGTGCCAATCGCGCCGCCTCCGCTGCCGACGGCGTCTGTGTTGCCAGTGCCGTCGTTGCCGCCGTTGCCTTCGTTGCCGTCGTCGTCGTCGTCGTCGTCGTCGCCCGACAACGTCGGCAGGCCCGTCCCGCCCGCGCCAGAGAAGATCGCCAAAGCCGAGGTGCCTGCGCCGACGCGCGCTCCGACGCCGCCCGCTCCGACGCCGCCCGCGCCCGCTCCGACGACGACGCCGCAGGCTCCCGCTCGCGCAGCGGCCCCGACCATCGCCTTCTACGGAGACAGCGTCGTCGTCGACCGCCTGATCGAACAAGCGCAAGCAGCCGACGCCGCCAGCGCCACCGACCACGGCAAGGCGCTCTGGGATCGCGCCCGCGCGCTGTCGCCAACCGACCCGCGGTTGCCGGCTGTGACGACCGCAGACGCCCCCTGCGACGCCGATCGCCTGCTGGCCGAGGGCGAGGTCGCCCTCGCCAACCAGAACGCAGCCGTGGCCATGGCGTCGTTTCGCCGGGCCCGCGCCTGCGCGCCCGCGCGGGCGGCGCCGCTCTGGGGACTCAGCCGCGCGTTCGACGCCGTCGGCGCCAAGAAGCAAGCGAAGCACCACGCGGCGCTCTACGCGCGTTCGGCGTCGGCAGACCGCGATCCGAAGGCGGCGTCAAAGGCGGCGTGGCGGGCCGAGCAGCCCGACTGACGTTGCCGCCGACGAACGAAGTCCGTCGGCGACAACGCCAAGGCGTGCTTGCGATCAGCGCGGCCAGGGGGCGAGCAGCACTGGCACCTCACCCACCGGCTTCTCACTCCACAGCTCGAGCGTGGGCGCCCGCAGTGGCGCGTCGAGGCCGAGCTCGCTGCCGATCTCTTGGTGGTAGCGCAGCGTCAGCTCACGGCCGGGACCAGCGACCGCGAGCACCTTGCCGTTGACGTCGACGACGCGGGCGTAGAGGTCGGCGCCAGCTACCACCTGCAAGCCGCCGTGCACGACGCCGAAGCCTTCGCAGTTGCCGCCGAAGCACGGGTCCATCGTCGTGCGAAACCGCTCGAAGTACGCGTCGCGGCCCCGCAGCAGCACCTCGATGGGCTCACGACGGCCCGTCAGCTTGTCGTCGCAGGCGTCGCCGCGTCCGTCGTGGTCGGAGTCGAGCTGTACGCCGTTCTCGACGTCGGGGCAGTTGTCGCCGTCGTTGTCGACGCCGTCGCCGTCGCGGTCGTCGTCGCAGTCGTCGCCGCGGCCGTCGCCGTCGTTGTCGCGTCCGCCGCCGACGACGTCGGGGCAGTTGTCGCAGGCGTCGCCGAGGCGGTCGCCGTCGGCGTCGGCCTGGTCGGCGTTCACGACGAAGCCGCAGTTGTCGTCGTCGTTGCCCACGCCGTCGTCGTCGATGTCGTCGTCGCACAGGTCGCCTGCGCCGTCGCCGTCGGCGTCGCCTTGATCGACGTTTCGCTGCTTCGGGCAGTTGTCGTCGTTGTCGCCGAGGCCGTCGCGGTCGGCGTCGTCGCACACGTCGCCGGCGCTGCCGCCGAAGCGGTCTTCTTGGCCGGGGTTGACGTCGAGGGGGCAGTTGTCGGCGTCGTTGACGCGGCCGTCGCCGTCGATGTCGCCGTCGCAGGCGTCGCCCTCGCCGTCGCCGTCGCTGTCGCGCTGGCCGGCGTTCCACACGCCGCTGCAGTTGTCCTCGACGTGACCGATGCGGTCGCCGTCCTCGTCGTAGGAGTGGCTCGGCCGACCGTCGCAGTCGACGTCGGGCACGGTCAGCTGCGCTGCGGCGTAGGCGTTTCTCACGTTGCAGGCGTTGACGCCCTTGAAGTTGGGCCGGATGCGCTCGAGCGACGCGGCGTGGCTGATGGCGGCGTTGACGTGGTCGTTGAAGGTCTGGTTCGGCAGCGCGACGCGCAGCTGGTGAAAGAAGAAGGTGTGCACGTCGGCGCGGTCCATGGCGTCGACGTAAACGCCGCGGCCGCCGCTGCCGCCGTAGAGCATCAGCGCCGCGGCGTAGTTGAGCGGGCCGGCGTTGTGAAAGATCTCGGCGATGCCTGAGCCCGGGAGCAGGGCCAGGCCAGACATGCCCTGCGGCGGCACCGAGCGGCTCGGGTCGACGATGTTGCGCACGGCGCCGAGGCGGCTGTCTTCGCCGATGTCGGGATCGAAGCCGTCGGTGAAGACGGCCTCGACGTCGGCGTAGTGCTCGTCGAGCGCGCCCGAGTCGTCGGCGTAGACAAAGTCAACGAGCTCGTGCGTGACGCCGTGAAACAGCTCATGCGTGACCACATCGTCGGCCATCATGTCGGGCGAAAAGATCGCCTGCTGACAGTCGCGCGACCAGTACGACGTCGATGTCGACGTCGAGTCGACTTGCAGATCGAGCTGTGGGTCGGGGCCGCCGAAGCCGTGCGAGAGCTGATGGCGGTAAAACCGGGTCGCGGCGTCACGCGCGACGTAGCCGTTGCCCGAGATGGCAACGCCGCCGTAGGTGCCGTTTTCGTCGAACCAGTCGACCCCCGTCGACGAGCAGAACCAACCGACGTGCCCGCCGCCCCGCACGCGCAGATCGAACGGACGCCGGCCGTCGATGCGCTGCAGCACGCGCCCGTCGCGGGCCGAGACGACGACGTCGGTGGCCTCGATGCGGTCGTCGCCGGGCAGGGCTTCGACAGCGATGCGCCACGCCGGCAGCGGCTGCTCGCCGACGCCGTGGGCTTCGCGCTGCGCGCGGCTCCACAGCAGTGAAGGCGCGAGCACCACGGGCTGGGCGGCAGCGCGGGCGACGCCGCGACCGCCGACGGCTTTGATGGCGATGGCCTCGGCGTCTTTGGCGCTGACGGCGCCGGCAAAGACGGGGACGTCGACGAGGGCGCGGCCGCTGCTGCCGTAGACAGCGTCGGGGCCGACGTAGACGACGACGCCGCCGCCGACGATCTCGACGCCGTTGGCGTGTTGGCTCAAGACGACGGCGACGCCGCCGTAGCCGATGTCTTCGACGACCCGGCGCACCCAGAGCGAGCGCGTGTCGAAGCCATAGAGCGGTCGAAACGTGTCGAGAAACGCGAAGGCGGCCTCGACCGGGTCGCCGGCTGCCACGCCGAGGTCGTCGAGGGTGACGTGGGCGATGACGCGCGCGGCGTTGTCGCCATCGAAGCCGACGTCGACGACAACGTCTTCGCGCGAGAAGCTCTCGAGCAGCGAGAGCCCCTCTCGTTGGCGCGCATCGACGGCCCCACCATCGATGCGCAGGGGTGCTGCGGCTGCTGTGTTGCTCGTGACGACGGCGGCCGCCACGACACAAGTATAAATTATACTTCTTTGTTTCATGTCTTCCCCGGTTTTGTTCAGTTTCACTGCTGCCGCAGCGTGGTGCCACGGGTCGACGAGCATTGGCAAGGTTCGCGCCGTCGCTCTCGCCGCGCCCGCTGCACGCCGCAGCGATCGGGCTGCGTGTGACACGGGTGTGAGACACACCAATTGAGATATCTTGAAGCCCGCATCAGGGGCCCGCGATCAGCGCGCGAGCGCGTAGCCGACGAGGTGCAGCCGTTCGGCGCCGTCTTCGTCTTTGGTGATGCGGACGGTCTCGCCGAGGTAGCGGCCGACGCCGGCAGTGACGGCTTCGTCGTCATCGATGACAGTCAGCGGCAGCAGCAGCGGTTTCGGCTGGTGCGTGATCGCGACGCGGGCCCACAAGAAGCCCTCGTCGACGAAGAGGTCGGCGCCGTCGACGGTGATCTGGTCGTCGCCCTGCTGCGGGTTCGTCCAATGACCGACCCGCTTCTTCCACGACGACGGCAGCGGACCGGGCGTCACGCGCACGCCGCGCAAGATCTTCAAGCCGCGGTGCCACGACACCAGGGCGCGCTGGCCGTCGACGACGTCAAAGCCGAGCTCGATGCCCTTCAACAAATCCGGGCGCACAGGCACGAAACCCAACGCATCGATGATCGGGATGAACGTGCGCTGCGCGGTGGGCTCGAGGCGCAGCACCTCGCCAAAGGCGCGCCCCTGCAGGTGATCGCCGCGGCGGGCCAGCGAGATGGTGCCGTATTCGGTGGGGTAGACGCCGGCGAAGTCGTCGAGCTCGACGTCGCCGAAGACGCCGTCGGCTTCGACTGCTTCGTCGTGTTTGACGACGACGCCGGTGCGCGTCTCGATGGCCAAGGCCATCGCCTCCCACGCGATGGTGTTGGGCAAGAAGCCGGCCTCGCGGGTGTTGGTCAGCACAGCGACGCCGACGCCGGCGGCGGGGCAAACCACGACCTCGGCGGTGAACGCGAGGGTCTGTCCGGAGTGCCAGTAGACAGGTCCGACGTCGGCAGCCCAGGCGGCGTTCTTGTTGATGCCGAAGCCGGTGTGCCAATCGAGGTCCGTCGTCGTCAAAGGCGGGTCGTCTGCGGCGTCCACGATCTCCCTGACCCGTGGGTCCAGGTTGACGAGCAGCGGCAAGAACTTCGCGAGATCATTCGGCGTGGTCACGAGCCCGTTCGCCGGCACCGTCGTCGGCGGGTTCTCGTCGACGACGACGCCATCGACGATGGGCAAGACGACGCTGCGCGTGGGCACGAAGCTGGTGCCGCTCATGCCGAAGGGCTCGAACACGCGCGTCTTCGCGAGCTCGGCGAAGGACGCGCCGCCAGCAGCTTCGTCGACGGCGCCGAGCAAGGCGTAGCCGACGTCGCTGTAGATGAACGTCGACGACGGCGCCGCCGCCATGTCGTTGTCTTTCAGCAGCCGCGCCTGGTCTTCGAGGGGACGCGGCAACGAGCCGTACATGCCGCGCAGCAAGTTCGAGGGCAGCCCGCTGTGGTGGGTCATCAACAACCGCGGCGTGATCGGTGCGGCGGGATAGCGCGAATGAATGGCGAACCACGGCAAGACGCCGTTGATGTCGCCGTCGACGTCGACCTTGCCTTCGTCGCGCAGCTTCAACGTCGTCAGCGCCGTCATCATCTTCGACACCGAGCCGACGCGAAACTTCGAGTCTTTGTCGACGGTGCCCTCGAGCGGCCCGCGATCGAAGGTCTCGATCCAGACCGGGCCGTCTTTGTCGACGACGACGACAGCGACGGCGGCGGCGCGCTTCAGCTGCATCTCTTCGCGCACGCGCGTGGCCACGACCTCTTTGAACGGACCCCAATCGTCTTTCACCATCGGCGCGCGCACGGGTGCCGGCAAGCAGCCCGCACAAGCAACGGCGACAACGACAGCGACGACGAAGGGGGCGGCGCGCATCAGCTCACGTCAAACGGCGACGGGCTTGAGGTCGGCGGCGACGGCGAAGGCGCAGCCGGTGGCCTTTTTGATGTCTTCGACGCTGAGGTCGGGGGCGTGCTCGCGCAGGGTCATGCCGACGCCGCGCTCGACGCTGAAGACGCCGTGGTCGGTGATGAGCAGGTCGACGCACGCCTTGCCGGTGAGGGGCAGGGTGCACTCCTTCACGACCTTGTGCTCGCGCCCGCCCTCCGCAGAACGGGCGGTGTGCTCCATCGTGACGATGACGCGGGGCGAGCCGGCGACGAGGTCCATGGCGCCGCCCATGCCCTTGACCATCTTGCCGGGGATCATCCAGTTGGCGATGTCGCCGCGCTCGCTCACCTGCATGGCGCCGAGGATCGTCAGGTCGACGTGGCCGCCGCGGATCATGGCAAAGCTGTCGGCGGACGAGAAGAACGACGCACCAGGAAGCTCGGTGATCGTCTGCTTTCCAGCGTTGATCAAATCTGGATCTTCGTCGCCCTCCAATGGGAAAGGTCCGACACCGAGCATGCCGTTCTCGCTCTGCAGCACGACATCGACGCCGTCGGGGATGTAATTCGACACCAGCGTCGGAATGCCGATGCCGAGGTTGACGTAGAAACCGTCGCGCAATTCCTTGGCCGCGCGCGCTGCCATCTGATCACGTGTCCAGGCCATTGGTCGTCTCCGTGACATGAGTTCAGGCGCGCTTGCGGGTGGTGC
>JANNAY010000337.1:0-7886 GCA_031384945.1 Deltaproteobacteria bacterium | reverse complement strand
GCCCTGCATGACGACGGCGCCGGTCTCGAGCACATAGGCGTAGTGGCACAGGCCGAGCGCGAGGTGCGCGTTCTGCTCGACGAGCAAGATCGATACGCCGCTCTGGTTGATGGTCTTCAAGATGCTGAAGATCTTCTCGATGATCTGCGGGGCCAGGCCGAGGCTCGGCTCGTCGAGCAGCAGCAGGCGGGGGCGTGACATGAGCGCGCGTCCGACGGCGAGCATCTGCTGTTCGCCGCCCGAGAGCGTGCCAGCGCGCTGGCTCTTTCGCTCGAGCAACCGCGGAAAGAGTGCGAACGCGTGCTGCCGGTCTTTCTCGATCTCGGCGCTGTCGTTTCGCAGATACGCGCCGAGCGTGAGGTTCTCGTCGACGGTGAGGTTCAAAAAGATGCCGCGCCCCTCGGGGGCGTGGGCCATGCCGAGGGGCACGAGCTCGTGGCTCTTTTTGCCGGCGATGGCCTTGCCGTCGAGGACGATGGTGCCCGCTTTGGGTTTCAACATCCCGCTGACGGCCCGCAGCGTCGACGTCTTGCCCGCGCCGTTGGCGCCGATGAGGGCGACGATCTCGCCTTTGCCGACGGTGAGGCCGACGCCGGTGAGGGCGGTGATGGCGCCGTAGCTGACGGCGAGGTCGTTGACGACGAGCAGCGGCTCGCGCGGCGGTCGCTCGCTCATCTCTCGGCCTGCTTCTTCTCGTCGACGACGCGCCAGCCGGCCCCGTCGGCAGCGTAGAGGACGACGTGCTCGCTGTATTTGACGTCGGCGAAGGCCTTGCGGGCTTCTGCCTCTGCGTTTCGTTTTGTCTTCGACGCCGTGTCGACCGTGACTGGGATCGGCACGCCGTTGAGCGCACAGTGCTGCGGCTTCGGGAACTGCAGGCTGACGCTGACGTCGTCGAAGTCGTCGAAGAAGGTCACGGCGGCCTGGGTGTTCACACCGTGCAGCTGCTCTTCGGCGACGAGCGCGAAGCGCAGCGGCTGCGTCGGCGCTGCCTTCGACCACCAGCCGAGGAAGCGCATGTCGTCGATGACAAACTTCGTTTTGTTGGGGCCAAAGCCGACCAAATCAGGACGCGTGAAGGGTGTTGGCAGCGCGAACAGGGTGTCGCGTGAAGGCCGTCGCAGGAGCGCCACGAAATCGACGGACGTCGTCAGCAGCGCCAACGTCGACGTGCACGCCGGCTGCAGCTGCGTCGGCGGCTCGCGGCGCGGCAGGTTGACGGTGAATTCGTCGGGCACGCCGACGCGGCCATCTTTGTGGGTGACGGCGATGCAGCCGACTGCGCCTGTGACGACGTCGAGGGCGCGCGTCTCTGTGCGCACGACGAAGGGGCCCGACGGCAGCAAGCGGCCCGCGCCGAGAGGACCCGCGACGAAATCGACGTCGACGATGGAGACGTCTTTGCCGGCGACGACGACAGAGGCGCCGGCGTCGCCGTGTTTGCAAGTGGCGACGACGCGGGCGCTGGCGTCGTCGACGGCGAGGCCCAGGACGTCGACGGCGGAGAGGTAGCTGCGGCGGGCAACGGCGGTGGCGGCGTCGACGTCGAGGTCGTCGTCGACGCGGGGCCAGGCCAAATGCGCCGCGCTGCGAATGTCGACACGGTGGCCGCTGTCGATGGTGGCGGCGACCCAGGTGGCGCCCATGACGCGCGCGACGACGCTCGCCACCTCGTCTATGCCCGGCGCCGCCGTCGTCGACGTTGCGGGAGCCGGCGGCGGCGCGGCGGCGAGAAACAGGGCGAGCACGATCACGCTTGCAGCTCTTTCGATTCGACGCCGAGGTAGGCCTCGATGACCTTCTTGTCGGACTTCACCTGCTGCGGCGTGCCGCACGCGATGGTCTCGCCGTGGTCGAGCACGGTGATTTTTTCGCAGATGCCCATGACCAATTTCATGTCGTGCTCGATCAACAACACACCCAGCTGAAAATCGTCGCGGATCTTGCGAATCAAACTCATCAACTCGGACTTCTCGCGGGTGTTCATGCCGGCGGCGGGCTCGACGAGCAGCAAGACTTTCGGCGAAGTGGCCAGGGCGCGGGCGATCTCGAGGCGGCGTTGTTCACCGTACGGCAAATTGCGGGCGAGCTCGTCTCTTCGGTGTCCAAGACCCATGACCGCGAGCAGCGAGGTAGCGCGCTCGGTGATGCGCTCTTCGTCTTGGCGAAAGCCCGTGGTCGTCAAGAGCGCGCGCCACCAGTCGAGGTAGTTGCCCCAGGCGTCGAGGGTGCGGGCGCCGAGCACGTTGCCGCGCTTGCGCAGCGCATCGACCTTGCTGCGCGAGAACATCGACGTCGGCGGGCGGTCGTCGGCGAGGCAGGCGACCTTGACGTTGTCGAGGGCGCTGAGCTCTTTGAACAAGCGGATGTTCTGAAACGTGCGCGCCAGACCCGTGCGGTTCACCTGGTGCGGCAGGCGACCGTTCACGCGCTCGCCGTCGACGACGATGTCGCCTTTGGTGGGCGGGTAGACGCCGGTCATCACGTTGAAGGCGGTGGTCTTGCCAGCGCCGTTCGGTCCGATCAGGCCCTGCAGGTCGCCCTGTTTGACGTCGAGACAGAAGCTGTCGAGCGCCGTCAGACCGCCGAACTGCATCGTCGCGTTGTCGACCTTCAGCAAGCTCATGATGGCGCCACTGGCAGCGGCGGCTGCTTCTTCTTGAACGGCCCGAGCTCCCAAATCTCTTTGCTGCCGAAGAGGCCCTGCGGGCGCACCAACATCAGCACCACGAGGAGCAATCCATAAATCGGCATGCGAATCTGCTCGACCTTTTGGATGATGGATTCGTTCTCGATGATCTTGTGCTCGTTGAGCGTCACGAAGAGCGTGCGCAGCCCCTCGGGCAAGAGGGTCAAGAAGACGGCGGCGATGATGGCGCCGGTGGTGCTGCCGAGGCCGCCGGCGACGACCATGACCACGATCTCCATCGATTTGACGTACGAGAATGTGCTGGGCGCCACGATGCTTTGGTAGTGAGCGAAGACGCCACCAGCGAGGCCGGCGAAGAAGCTGGCGACGACGAAGGCGCGGACTTTGTAGGCGGTGGTGTTCACGCCCATGGCTTCGGCGGCCACTTCGTCTTCGCGGATGGCGAGCAGCGCGCGCCCGTGGCTGCTGCCGTGAATGCGGCGGGCGACGACGACGACGAGGACGACGACGAAGAAGCAGGAGAAGAGCGAGGTCTCTTGCGGCACGCCCGAGAGGCCCAGCGCTTTGCCGAACATCTCGGTGTTCTGCACGAACACGCGAATGATCTCGCCGAAGCCGAGGGTGACGATGGCGAGGTAGTCGCCCTTCAAGCGCAGCGACGGCAAGCCCACGAGAAAGCCAAAGGCGCCGGCTGCCGTTGCGCCGACGACGAGGCTGACGACGTAGAGCACCTGGTTGCTCACGCTCTCGGGCAGAAACGAGATGCCGTAGACGCTCGTGGCTTTGCTGACGACGCCGGCGAGGTAGGCGCCGACGGCCATGAAGCCGGCGTGTCCGATCGAGAACTGGCCCGTCATGCCGTTCACGATGTTGAGGCTGACGGCGAGGGTGATGTTGACGCCGACGAGCAGCGCCAGCTGCACGAAGAAGTGCGCCTCTGACGTCGCCCACTGCAAGAGCGCCAGCACGGGGATGGCGATGACGAACGGACCGAGGCCCTTGAGGACGCCGTTCATACTTTTTCCGCCGTCACTTTGCCGAAGATGCCTTCGGGCTTGAACAGCAAGACGACGATCAAGAAGCCAAAGGCGACGGCGTCGCGCCACGTCGACGAGCCGTAGCCGACGACGAATTCTTCGACGAGGCCGAGGGCGAGGGCGCCGACGACGGCGCCGGGGACGTGGCCGATGCCGCCGATGACCGCGGCGACAAAGGCCTTCAACCCAATGGTGACGCCCATGAGCGGCTGAACCAGGGTGTCTTTGATCGCGTAGAGCAGGCCGGCGCCCGCTGCCAACGACGAGCCCAACATGAAGGTGAAGGCGATGACGCGGTCGACGGGGATGCCCATCAGTCCGGCGGTGCGGTGGTCGAAGCTGACGGCGCGCATTGCCATACCAAAGCGCGTCTTGAACACGAGGTACTGCAAGGCACCCATCAGCGACGCGGCGATGAGCACCGAGATGACTTGCCAGTTCCACACGACGATGCTGCGGTCGCCGATGACCAGCCACTCGGTGGGCTTGATGATCTCGGGGAACGCTTTCGGTGCGGCGCCCGGCAAGATGGTGACGCCGTTGATGATGGTTTCGATCTGAAACGAGTACGAGATGAAGAAGCTGACGCCGATGGCGGTGATCAACGCCGTGAGCTTCGGCTTCTCGCGCAGCGGCCGGTAGGCGAAGCGCTCGATGAGAAAGCCAAGGGCGGCGCACGTCGCCATCGCGATCAAGAACACCGCGCTGACGCCGAGAAAGCTCTGCGCGCCCTCGCGTCCCATCTGCTTCGACGACGCGTAGCCGACGTAGACGCCGACCATCATCACGTCGCCGTGGGCGAAGTTGATGAGCTTCAAGACGCCGTAGACCATCGTGTAGCCGAGGGCGACGAGCGCGTAGATGGTGCCGGCCGCGAGGCCGTTGATGATGTGCTGGACCAGCTCGGACACGGGCCGTGCCGTTACGACGTCGGCGTCGACGGAGCAACCAAATCCGGACAGGTGGCCGGCTGTTGCTCCGTCGCTCCCACGACGGTAAACGGAACGTAGTCCGTTTTCATGCATCGGATCAGGCAGAGGTGAACCCCATGAAACCCCGCACCGTGCAGCGCTCGCTCTCGCTTCAACCCCAGGACCGCGGCGGCGGCTTCGTCGTCGCCCAACCCTTGACGCATCTCGACGTCGACACCGACCCGTTTCTGCTGGTCGATTGGGGCCGCATGGCGACCGACCCGTTTGGTCCCCACCCGCACGCCGGCTTCTCGGCGGTGACGTGGCTGTTGCCCTTCAGCGAAGCAAGCATCCGCAACCGCGACTCTCTCGGCGACGACAGCGTCTTCGGCCCGGGCTCGATCCACTGGTTCGAGGCCGCGCACGGCGCCGTGCACAACGAGACGCCTGTGGGCGGTGTCGCCGAGCTGCTGCAGATCTTCGTCAACCTGCCGCTGTCGCAGAAGCACGAGCCGGCGATGACCTACCGCGGTGACGCGAAGGATCTTCCTGTCGTCGAGGTAGGCAACAGCAAGGTGCGCGTCGTCGTCGGATCCTTTGAGGGTCGGCGTTCTCCGGTGGTGCCGCGCACGCCCGACATGGGCATCTTGCACGTCGACGTCGACGGCAGCGTCGCCCTGCCCGTTCCAAAGGGGCACAACGTCGTCGTCATCACCACCCGCGGCGTGGTCAACGTCAACGGTGTCGACGACAACATCGTCGCCCTCAACGACGACGGCGACGGCGTCGTGCTCACCGGCAAGGGCCACACGACCATCTTGCACGGCATGCCGTTGAACGAGCCCGTGGTCGCGGCAGGTCCATTCGTCATGGGCTCGCGCAGCGATCTCGTCGACGCCATCCACCGCTACAACGCGGGCGCGATGGGCAAGGTCGAGGCGCTCGACGACGACGAACGTGCCTAAAAATAGAGGAGCAGGCCGAGCGCGTGTTTTTGCTCGAACACGCGCAGGCCTTTGAATGCGTCGCCCTCGACGACGCAGCCGACGGATCCTGCGTAGTAGGCGTCTAAGCCGGGGACGACTTCGAATTCGACGACGGGGGCGTCGACGAAGCCGCGTTCGACGACGCCGCCGAATTGGATGACGCCGTCTTCGTTGGCGATGCCGGCGTGAATGGAAAAATTCGGCAGCGGCTGCAGCAGCGCCCCCACGCGAACGGCCGTCGCGTCGGTGGCGCTGTTGGGGTCGGCGAACGAGAAGCGCGGCGCCACTTCGAGCTGGACGATGACGCCGACCGGTCCACCATCGTAGATCGCGGTGGTGTTCACCCGGCCGCTCCACACGCCGTTCACCGGATCGAAGAGCGGCAGCAAGCCAGGCGCGACACCGAACGCCAACGAGATCGGGCCTTCGTCGACGTGCAGGGTGACGGCGCCGGGCAGCGAGAGCTCGATGTTGTCGCGCACGCCCCAGCGCGCCTCGACGTCGGGGACGTAGAAGCTGGCCCCACCTTCATCGGCGTCGACGAAGTAGCCGGCCGCGCCGAGGCGAAACGACATCGTGCGCCGCGGCAAGACCACGCGCTGCGCCTGCGTCATCTTCGCCGGCGCCGGGATCGTCGACGTCGCCGTCTCGAGCCGCGCCTGCAGCTCGCGCGACACCGCGGCCTTGTCGTCGTCGACGTCGACGGCGGCGCTGGCGGCGAAGAGGGCGTCGACGACGGAGCCTGTGTCGTTGTCGTAGGCGGCGCCGTTGACGACGACGACGACGGCGCCGCGGCGTTCGAGGTGCAAGCGCTCTTTGCGCAGCGTGCGCACGCGCTGTCGTTCATCGGGCTTCGCGTCGACGTGGGCATCGACGACGTCGCCTGTGTCGTTGGCGTTGTCGACGTCGACGACGACGCGGTCTTCGCCGTAGGCGCGCACGAAGCGGGCGCGCAGCCCTCGCAGAATTTCGCGCGCGTCGTCGTCGCTGTCGCCGCGCAAGCGCCACAACAAGATCGGGCTGTCGTCGTCGTCGACAAAGACGTCGTAGCGGTCGCCCCCCCCGCCGTGGGCGACGTCGGCGGCGGCGCCCCAGTCGAAGGGCACCTCGAGCCAGTGCTTCAAGGCGAGGGCGCCGAAGACGTCGCCGCCGGCATGCACAGCGTCGATGCCGGCGGCCTTGAGCGGCGCCCACTGCTTGTCGTCGCCGATCGGCAGGCGGCCCAGCGGCACAGGCGGATCGAACTAGGATGCCACCACCCGGTCACTGCTGGGCATACCAGCCGCAACCACCCCACCAACCAACATGCCAAGTGCGCCGGACAGACTGTAGGCGGTGAGCGTCAGTGTGGCCGTCTCGAAACTCACGCCGTGCATGGCTCCCAGCAACGAGACCGAGAAACTCTGCACCATGGCAAAAGTCATGGTCGACAACAGGAAGAATCCAAAACACCACCACACCACCGGCAGGCGCATGAACGCCAGGTCGTGCTCCTGCGGCTGGTCGGGCCGTCGCACAGCCACCACGGTGCTGAGCTTGTCGCGCTGCAAAACCAGTAGCAGCAAAATTCCCGCATACATCGCTGCGGCGGCAACATAGGCAATGCGCCAGTTGGCCAGCGCGGAAATGGAGGCGAAGAACACCGGCGCCGCAGCCCAGCCCAGATTGCCGGTCAGCCCGTGTGCGCTGAAGGCATACCCCAGGCGCTGCGCTGACACGCGCTGGTTCATGATCGTGAAATCGACCGGGTGAAAGGGTGAGTTGCCAAGCCCCGCCAAGGCGGCCACCAACAACAGCGCCGGGTAACTGTTGGCTGTCGACGCTGCCAGGCAAGCTGCGACAAAGATGCCGACGGCACCGAACAACACCGGGCGCGCGCCCATGCGGTCCACCAGGAAACCGCCGCTGGCCTGCCCCAGGCCAGACACCACAAAAAAAGTGGTCATGAGCAAACCGAGCTCTGAATAACTCAGGCCGAACTCCTTCATGAAGACCGGGAACATCAATGGCAGCAGCAGATGCGAAAAATGCGAGCTGGCATGTGCCAGGCCGACCAGGCCTATGATGGAAGCATCTTGTCTGAGCGGCGCGCTGGACGCGGACGCGAGGGTGGCTGAGTTCATGGCCCCATGGTAAATGATGCGCTCGCGCGACAGTGGCACACACCAACACAGCACAACACAACACACCATGCCGACACCCACACCGAGTACCTTGCGCCAGTTGCCGCCCGGCATCTGGGTTCTGGGTTGTGTCAGCCTGCTGATGGACATCTCCTCCGAAATGGTGCACAGCCTGTTGC
>JANNAY010000305.1:0-1693 GCA_031384945.1 Deltaproteobacteria bacterium | reverse complement strand
CGGCGCGCGCGCTGCTGGGCTACGAAAAGGCCCGCGACGCGTTCTTCAAGCTCAACGAGAAGAGCCGCGTCGACGAGATGACGACCAAGGCGGCGTGGGCGCTGCTGCTGGTCGGCGACGTCGACGGCGCGTCGCAGAAGTTGGCGTCGGTGCCGAAGCCGACGTCGGGCATCGCGCTCGCACGTCACTCGGCCATCGAAGGCGCCATCTCCACCTTCGTCCCGACCGGACCGGGCGGCGGCGCGGGCAGCGGCGCCGTCGGCCTCGCGCGGTTGCACGCCGCCATCGACGAGCTCGTGCGCCTGCAGGCCACCGACGACGCCTGGCGCGGGCTGCTGTTTCTCGCCGAGCGCGCCGACGACCTCGGCGACGCCAAGACGGCGGCGGCGGCGCGGGCGCGTGGTCGCTCGATCGTCGAGCAGACCGCGGCCGGCTTGCCCCCTGACCTCAAGGCGATCTTGATGTCCGATCCGCTGCGCGCGCGCTTGTTCGGCAAGGGGGTCGCCGGCCGCGTCGACGACGGCAAGAACGGCGACAACGGGCACAGCGGATTGCTCAGCGAAGTCACCGCCACCGCCAGCGTCAGCGTCGCCTCGCTGAACGAGAGCGGTCTGCCGAACGCACCCGCTGCGGTGGCGCGCAAGGCCGAGTGGGACACCCGCTACAAAGAGCTCGTCGGCCGCTCAGCGTCGCTGCACCGCGTGCTCGATCGCCTCGATCGGCTGGGGCGCACGCGGCAGGCGACGGTGTTGATCCGTGGCGAGTCGGGCACCGGCAAAGAGCTCGTCGCTGCCGCGATTCACAAGCAGAGCGATCGCGCCAATGGTCCGTTTGTGCGCGTGAATTGCGCGGCGCTCGTCGAGACGCTGCTGATGAGCGAGCTGTTTGGCCACGAGAAGGGCAGCTTCACCGGCGCCCTCGCCAGAAAGATCGGCCGCTTCGAATTGGCCCGCGGCGGCACCATCTTTCTCGACGAGATCGGCGACATCTCGCAGAAGACGCAGGTCTCGCTCTTGCGGGTGTTGCAAGAGCGCCAGTTCGAGCGCGTCGGCGGCACGCAGACCATCTCGACCGACGCCGTCGTCATCTGCGCCACCCATCGCGACCTCGAAGAGATGGTGCGCGGCAACGCCTTTCGCGAAGACCTCTACTACCGCCTCAAGGGCGTCGTCGTCGAAGTGCCGGCGCTGCGCGAGCGCCCCGAAGACATCCCGCTGCTCGTCAGCTCGTTTCTCGAGAAAGCCAAGGCCGAGCTCGGTCGCGCGCCGCGGCGCATGACGCCGGCGGCCACCGACGTGCTCGTGCGCTACCGCTGGCCGGGCAACATCCGCGAGCTGCAGAACGTCGTTCGCTCCGTCGCCTTGTTCTGCGAGTCCGACGTCATCGACATCGACGACCTCGCTGAATTTCCTGAGCTGTTTCAGAACACCGCGCCCGTGCACGTCACGGTGCACGCGCCCTCGATCATCAGCGAGGCGCCGTCTCCCCCTCCTCCTCCGGTTCACCGCGAGACGCGGGTGTACGAGGCGCCGCCCGCAGCTGTGGCGCCGACGCCGACGTTGCCGCCGGTGGCGTTGCCGCCCGACTTTGGTGGCACCCGCGATGTCTTGCGCCGCGTCGGTGAAGAGAGCGACGGCCTTGCGCTGGGCGACCTCAAGCGCCGGCTCGAGTTCGAGGCGATTGCCAACGCGAT
>JANNAY010000301.1:0-12672 GCA_031384945.1 Deltaproteobacteria bacterium | reverse complement strand
CCTCCACCGGGCGGATCGTTGGTGTCGCAGGCGATGCCGCCGCAAACGAGGGTGGCCGCGAGAATGGCTGCTGCGAAATTCTGTGTTTTCATGTGCTCTCCTGTGGGGAGTTTCCCAGCCAGAAAAACATTCATGAATCGGACCGTACATCGGGTATTTTTGCTGGTTTGACACCAAGCATGCACCCCGACGGCCGGGCCGGCGCTCGTCTGCCCACCGCGGTGCAGCGCGGGGGACTGACAAAGTTACGATTCATCTCGCGGCGGGGATCACCGATCTCACGAACCAGCGCGGTGTGCGCCAGCGTCACAACATCGAAAGCGCCGCGGCGAATCGGATCAGATCGTTATTCTGGACAGCACTCCGCTGAAAAAAAGTGCGTCAGCCCCAGGCGTTGACCACGTCGACGAGGCCGTCGAGGTCGGCGGAGGAGCTGCCGCGGGCGCCGTAGAAGGCGAGGGCGTCGCGCTCAAAGGCGTGGGCGTTGTCGCGGGCCAACAAATGCCCGCGGGTGCCGAGGGCCATCGGCAGCGCGAGGTCGAGCTCGAAGATGTCGCCGCAGACGAGGGTGTGCTCGGGCTTGATGCCGTTGCCCTGCCACAGCTCTTTCAGAATCTTGTGGTAGTTGCCGCGCTGCAACAACAGAGGACGTTTGGCGCTCGCGACACTTTGGCTCTCAGGAACACCCGGAACCGAGCCGGCGACGACCGAGTACTTCTTGGCGCTGCCGATGACCGGCACGGTGACGCCGGGGGTCAGCGCCTTGATCTTCTGCGACACCGTCTCGGTCTCGGAGTTGGTGACGACGCGAACTTCGAGGTTGGGGTTCGACGCCAGGGCCTGCAGCACCCTCGCCGCCTCGGGCCGCGGCGCCGAGATCGTGTATTTTTTGTAGCAGTAGTTGTAGATCGGCTGCAACAACATCTCGCGCACTTCGAGCGTCGGCAAAATGCAAAGTCGTTCACAGACATACGACGCGATGCACGTGCAACGAATGTAGGGATCGCAGTTGGCGGGGGCGACGACGGCCCCGCCGACGGCCCAGCCGGCGTTGGGGTCTTTGGTCTTCTCTTCTTCGGCGGCCCACAGCGCGCCGATGTCGCGCCCCAGCAGCTCGGCGAGCACGGCCTTGTAGCCGGCGGTGAAGGCGGCGCCCTCTTTCTCGACGTCGGTGAAGGTGCCGTCGAAGTCGAGCACGATGAGCTTCTTTTGCATGTGAACCCTCGAAGACGTCTTCGCAGAATTCGCCAGCGGCGATCAACGGGGCCGGGATTCACAACCGCTGTTGTGGAGTTGACGCCGAGCCCCGCCGTCGACGACGCTGCTGCCGCTTTCAGGACGGAAGAAGCGGGGAACGCAGATGGCGAAGAAGAAGGTCTTGATCCTCGGCGGTGGCATGGGGGCGCTCTCGGCCGCGTACTGGCTGAGCCACTCACAAGCACAGCGCGACGCCTACGACGTCAGCGTCGTCAGCAACGGCTGGCGCCTCGGCGGCAAGCTCGCCTCAGGGCGTGACCAGACGGCGCC
This sequence comes from Deltaproteobacteria bacterium, assembly GCA_031384945.1. Taxonomy (GTDB): domain Bacteria; phylum Myxococcota; class UBA727; order UBA727; family VGSZ01; genus VGSZ01. Next base: position 11,145 of record JANNAY010000301.1, on the reverse strand, counting down.
GTTCGCCTCGCACGAGCACGGCCTGCACGTGTGGTTCGGCTTCTACGACAACGCCTTCGCGCTGCTGCGCCATCTCTACGACAAGTGGAACATGCCGGCGTCGTGTCCCTACCGCACCTGGGACGCCGTCGTGCGACCGCAGAGCTACACGCCGGTGGGCGGACAGGTCTACGGACAAGAGACGTTTCTCGACGTGCCGTGGCCGACCAACCCGGCGATCCCCGGCGAGGGCGGGCTGTGGCCGAACCCGTGGCAGTACATCGTCGAAGGCATGCGCCTCGTCGAGAACGCCGTTGAGTGGTGGTTCGACCACCAGGCCGGCATGTCCCTCGACGGCGCCGTCATCACCAGCAGCGTCGAAGCCGACCTCAAAGCCGCCGGCATCAACGTCGCGTCGAAGTCAGCGCGGCACGTGTTCAAGAGCGCCATCCAGCTCGCCGAGGGGCTGCTCGACGACAACCTCGAAGTCACGATCCGCCGCGAGATCGCCAAGCTCGTCGACATCGCCCTCGCCGCCGTGCAGCTCGCCATCTCGCCCTTCGTCAACGCGCTCACCGTCAACGACGTCGACGCCAAAGACGGCTGGTGCATCTTGTCGGTGGGCACCGCGTTCTTTCGCGGCATCTGCAACCCCAACGACGACATCGTCGCCGACGGCAACCTCGACCGCGTCGACTACCTCGAGTACCGCGACTGGTTGAAGCAGAACGGCGGCGGCCACGCCGTCATCGACCACTGGCGCGGCGTGCGCTCGCTCTACGACTGCTGCTTTCAGTACACCGACGGCGATCCGACGAAGCCCAACTTCGCCGCCGGCACCGCTGCCCGCATCATGCTGCGTATCATTACACAATATAAGGGCGCGTGTTTGTACCTCTTCAACTGCGGCGTCGGCGAAGGCGTGATCGCGCCGGCCTACGAGGTCTGCAAAGACCAGGGCGTGAAGTTCACCTTCTTCACCGAGGTCACTGGCCTGCACCTCGACGCCACGCACCAAAACATCTCGCGCGTGTCGTTGCACAAACAAGTCGACCTCGCGCTCGGCGTTCCAGAATACACCCCACTGTTTGAAACGAACGGCCTTCGCTGTTGGCCGCGCGTGCCCTTCTGGTCGCAGCTCGACAACGGCGCCGCGTGGGAAGCCGCCGGCGTCGACTTCGAATCGCCGTGGGGCGTGAAGCCGCCCGGCGCCGACTACGACGTCAACGTCGGCGTCGACTTCGACGTCGTCGTGCTCGCGACCAGCCTCGGCGCCTTCAAGATCGTCAACGGCGTCGACCCCAGCTTCGCGGCCGAGCTCATCAACGACGACCCGCAGTGGAAAAAGATGTGTGAGACGACGGGCCTCTCACCGTCGGTCGGCTACCAGCTGTGGATGAAGCCCAACCTCGATGGGTTGGGCTGGACGCGCGGCAAGCCGGCGATGGTCGGCTTCACCTACCCGAACGCCGTCTGGGCCGACATGACGCAGGTGATCGACAGCGAGATGTGGCCCGACGCCACCGCGCCGAAGTCGCTGCACTACTTCACGGGCAACCTCGGCACGACGTTGTACCAGTCGCCGAAGTCAGACCCGACGGTGCAGGCGCAAGCCCAGCTCATCGCGCTCAACGACACGACGACGCAGATGAAGGCGAACGCCAAGGCGATCTGGCCATCGGCGGTGTTGCCGTCGGGCGACATCGATCCTGCTGCGATCGAGAAGAGCTACCTGCGCGCCAACGTGGCGCCGACCGAGTGCTGCGAGGGCACGCCGCTTGGCTGCACCCAGTATAAAATGGCTGCCGACAAGTCGGGCTACCAAAACCTGTTTCTCGCCGGCGCATGGATTCGCACGGGCATCAATTCTTCGTGCGTCGAAGGCGCCGTCATGGGCGGCATGCAAGCCAGCCGCGCCATCTCGGGCGAGCCCGCTGTCGTCGTCGGTGAAGACTTCTTGCACATCTTTCCGGGTGGGCACCCGAGCCGCAACCTGCCGCTCTACATCTCGCGCCTCGGCCACGGCGAAAACTCGGTCGAGCCGCCCGGCATCGTCAAGGGCGCAAAGACTTACTTCTGGGTCGTCAAGGGCAACCAGGCTGCCATGCAACAGACGGTCGACAACTACTTGAACGCCGCCGGCGGCGACGAGGTCGGCTACACCGTCTTGTCTGACTTCTTTTTCTTGTCGTTCTTGGACGGCGCGGCGTTGACGTCGACGGCGCAGGTGATGGGCAACGTCGCCGACCGCGAGATGGCCTTCTGGATCCCGCTCTTGCAGAAGAAGCGCGGCGACCTCTTGCCGTCGCTCAAGCTGTGGATGCCCTACGTCATCGTCGATACCAGCATCGCCGCCATCACCGGACGCGAGAGTTGGGGCTTCAACAAAGAGGTCGGGGGCATGGCGTTTCCGAACGACGTGCCGGCGCAGAAGACCTTCGTGGCCAGCGCCATGACCTTCATCAACTTCTCGACCACCGAGGTCGGGCAGGTGCGGCCGCTCGTGACCATCAAGAAGCCCGGCGGCACCGCCGGTGGGTCATCGGGCTCGCCCATCGCCGTCGCCGCCGACGTCATCGCCGCGCTCCTGGCCATGGGCTTCACCATCGCCCATGCCACGCAATTGGTGAACGTCGGTGTTCCGCTCATCAACGTGAAACAATTTCGCGATGCGCAGCGGCCGCAGCGGGCGGCGTACCAGGCCCTGGTCGAGAACGACTGCACCCCGGTCGCCATCTCGGGGGGCTACATCATCGAGCCGGGCCACAAGCTCGACATCTTGAGCTGCGCCTCACACCAGATCGTGCAAGACCTCGGTCTTCCATCATACACCGATGTACCGCTCGATCTGGGATTTTTGATCGATATGGATTTCTCGGTGACCAACGGTGGCGAGGTCTACCGCCGCACGCCGTGATCGAATGTGCTGCGCATCGACGTCGATTGAGCCGCCGCCGGCTTGCGTCTTAGGGTCGTGCTCGTGTTCATCGCCGACGACAGCTCCTTCCCCTTCGTGGTCAACACATGGGGCGACGTCATCAGTGATGAAGACCTCGCGCTGCGCACGGCGTGGCAAGACGAGATCGTGAAGCGCGGGCAGAGCTGGGTGACGCTCAGCGATTGTCGCGGGCTGGTGCGGCCCGACGGCGACGGGCGCAAGCGCATCGCCGCGACCATGAACCGGTTGAACGCGCGCCACGGCCCGCAGATGTTGGCGACGGCGTTTGTCTTCGACTCGGTGCTCGTCGCCAACGCGCTCAAGGCGATTCGCTGGATGGCGCCGAGCCCCACCAAAGAGACCTACGTCGCCCGCGTCGACGACGGCTTTGCGTGGCTGAAGAAGCAGGCGACCCACCTCGACATCGTCATCCCTGCCGACGCCGACGTCCTCGTGCGGCGCCTCACGGAACACGGACCCCAACGGCGGAGGGACGCATGACCGATCACAAGCTGGCTGAGCTCTTCGACAGCGAAAACGGCGAGGGCGGCGAAGCGTGGGGCCGCGTGCTCATCCCCGTGCTCGAGAAGCAGAAAGACCTCGCCACGTTTCTCGGCACCGACCGCGCCAAGACCGTTGTGCCGCTGCGCGAGCTGACGTTTCAGGCGTTGAAGCCCAACGCGCCGGCGAAGTGGAAGGTCGTGGTCTTCGGGCAGAACCCGTACCCGCGCGTCGCCAGCGCCACCGGCATCGCGATGTTCGACAACACCTTCGCCGATTGGAAAGACAGTCAATTCGGCAAGGTCACCTCGGTTCGCTGCATCATCAAAGCCGCGACCATGTGGAAGCATGGGGTCGAGAAGTCGACCTCGATCGCCGACGTGCGCGCGCTCTTGAAGAAGCACGACGTCGTGCAGCCGCCCGAGTGGTTCCAGTCGATGCTGACGCAGGGCGTGCTGCTGTTGAACGCGTCGTTGACGGCGAGCACCGATGAATCGCTGACCACCGCGAATCACACTGGATTCTGGAAGCCCGTCGTCGAAGCCATCGTCGAAGAAGTCCTCAAAGCCAAACAAGCCAGCACAGACGCCGCCGACAAAGGCGTCGTCTTCGCGTGGTGGGGCTCGCACGCGAAGCCGCTGCGCAAGCTCGTCGACAAGCTGGCGCCGAAGTACCCCGGCGTCGTCGTCGCCCACGTCGACCACTGCAACCCGGCCGCGCAGGGCGACATGTTCTGCGACGGCGCCCACTTCGCAGACGTCAACGCCGCCGTCGTCAAGCTCGGCATGAAGCCCATCGACTGGCTGCCCTCGATCGGGTGGAACGCCGGCGCTGTCGGCGACGACGCGAAGCGCATGGGCGACTTCATCGAGAAGACCCGCGAGCTGCACAAGCTCTACCTCGAGCGCCTGCAGGGCGTCGGTGACGAAAAACCGACCGAGATGGCGGCGATTCAGGGCATCTTGGGTGGACCGCGCCCGACGTGGACTGACGCCTGCGCGCCCTTGATCGCGCTCTATCCGTCGCTCAAGCTCATCGTCGCCAAGTCGCTCGAGTTCGGTCAGAAGGCCAAAGAGAAGGGCACCGCGGCGTCATTGTCTGCTGAAGATGTGGCGGCGCTCTTTCTCTATACGACTGAATCTCCGGTCTATCGCCAGTTGAACGCGGCGCTGCGCGACCCCGATCGCAAGAAGATCGATCCGTGGCGTGGATACTTGCGGCTCGTGTTTGAAGCGTTCGACGCGCTCCCCTCGATCGCGGGTTCGCTGTACCGGGGTGTCTCGAAAGACCTGCGCGCCGACTACGGCAAGGGCCGCGTCGTCACCTGGTGGGGCGTGTCGTCGTGCACGCCGAAGCTCGCCGTTGCCCGGGGCTTTCTCGGCCAGAAGGGCAAGCGCATGTTGTTTGTCGTCGAGCCTTCGACGGCGCGATCGATCAAGGTCTTCTCCGCGTTCTCTGGCGAAGAAGAGCTCATCTTGTTGCCGGGCACGCAGCTCGACGTCGTCGGCGTCGACGAAGACAAAGACGGCCTCTGCACTGTCACCTTGCGCGAGCGCGCTGGTCGCCTCGTGGCGTGAGGCGGGGACGAGCCCCGCTGCTTCGTGGCCGCAGGGGACGAGCCCCTGCTCTGCTCGCGGGGACGAGCCCCGCCGTCTGCGACGGAGCTGTTGTCGCCGGCGGACATCCTGGGGGACAAGCCCCCTGGCCACGAGGCGTCGCAGACCCGGCGTGCTGATGTGGCTATGCTGGCGCGATGGATGTGTTGGCTGGGCTGCGTGTCGTCGTCGATCAGGAGCGCTACTGCATCGCGCGCGACGCCACGCTCATCGTGATTCTCTTGCGCGGCGAGATCCCCGACGAAGTCAGCGATGCCTGGCGCGCCGCCGTGCAAGCCGAGTTCGACGCCAACGGCGTTCCCCGCTTTGGTTACGTCGACACGCGCGCAGCGGTTCCCACCAGCTCGTTGGCGGCGCGCATGCGCAGCGCGGCGTTCTTGCGGCGCGGCGCGCAGCAGATGACGTCGGTGGCCCTCGTCGTCAGCGAGAAGACCAGCTTCATGATCAAGACTGTGCTGCGGGTCGCCGGCCTCAGCAACGTTCACTTCGTTGAAAGCAGCGAGGCCGACGCCGTCTTCCGCAAGCTGCGGGACGGCGTCGACCTCGGCAAGTCGGTCGAGATGTCGTCGACGACTACTTCTTGATCGGGAAGCCCTTGGCCTTCAGGTAGCCGTCGATCTTGGGGTCGCGGCCGCGGAAGCTCTTGAAGGCGTCGGCCGGGTCGACCGTGTTGCCCACGCTCAAGATGGTGTCGAAGAACTTCTTCGCCACGGTTTTGTCGTACGGTCCGCCGGCTTCGACGAAGGCGGCGTAGGCGTCGTGGTCGAGGACCTCGGACCAGAGGTAGCTGTAGTAACCGGCCGAGTAGTCGTCGCCACCAAAGACATGGCGAAACTGCGGGGTGCGGTGCCGCATCACAATCTCTGACGGCATCTTCAGCTCTTTGAGCGTGTCGCGCTCAAAGACATCGGGATCGATCTTCTTCGAGCCGGCGAGGTGCAGCTTCATGTCGACGAGGGCGGCCGCCAGGTACTCGGTGACCTCGAAGCCGGTGTTGAAGGTCGAGGCTTTCTTGATCTTCTCGACGAGGGCGGGCGGCATCGGCTGGCCCTTCGCGTTCGTCAGGAACTTGTTGAGGATCTCGGGCGTGGCGACCCAGTTCTCGTTCACCTGCGAGGGGAACTCGACGAAGTCGGTCGCCGTCGCCGTGCCCGCCACCGACGGGTAGGTCACGTTCGACGACATCTCGTGCAGCGCGTGACCGAACTCGTGAAACATCGTGGTGACGTCGTCCCACGACAGCGTGACCGGCTCGCCGGGTTTGCCCTTCACGTAGTTGCAGTTGTTGCTGACGAGCACCGGGTGTCCGCCATCGAGCTTGTCTTGCGCGCGGTACGCCATCTCCCACGCGCCGCTGTTCTTGCCGGCGCGGGCGTAGGGGTCGAACCACCAGTAGGCGACGTGGGCGCCGGCGCGTTTGACGTCGTAGACGACGGCGTCTTTGTGGAAGACGGGGGCGTCTTTCACGAGGCTGAAGGTAAATCCATACAGCTGCTCGGCCTGCCAGAACATCGCCGCACGAACCTTGTCGAGCTCGAGGTACGGCTTGATTTCGTTGGCATCGAGGTCGTACTTCGCCTTGCGCACCTTCTCGGCGTAGTAACGGTAATCCCACCCTTCGATCTTGAACTTTGGTGTCTTGTTGGTCGCCGCTTGTTGATCGGCGTCTTGATCGGCCAGGGCCTGCATGTCTTTCACTTCTTCGGCGACGCGGGCGATGGCGCTCGGCCACACCTGCATCATCAATTCCATCGCCTTCTCGGGGGTTTTCGCCATCTTGTCAGCGAGGCGCCAGTGCGCATGCGTGGCGAAGCCGAGCAGCTTGGCGCGCTCGGCGCGCAGCGCGAGAATTTCGCCGATGAGCGCGTTGTTGTCGTGGGCGTCGCCGTTGTCGCCGCGGTTGTAATAGGTCTTCCACACCTTCTCGCGCAGGTCGCGGCGCGTTGACGACGACAAGAAAGGCTCCATCGACGACCGCGTGTTGATGATCGCGTATTCGCCTTTCTTGCCCTTCTCGTTGGCCGCTTCGGCGAGGCTGTCGATGAAGGATTGTTCCAACCCCGCGAGGTCTTCTTTCTTCAAGAAGATGGCGGTGTCTTCGTCGGCCTGCAGATTTTGTCCGAACTTGGCGAAGAGCCCGGCCAGCTTCTGGTTGATGTCGCCGACCTTCTTCTTGGTCGCGTCGTCGAGCTTGGCGCCGGCGCGCACGAAGTTGTTCCAATACACCCACGTGAGCCGCTGCTGCTCTGACGTCAGCTTCGACGTTTCACGTGCATTGTAGACGGCCTCGATGCGCGCGAACAATTTGCTGTTTTGATAGATCGAGTCTTGAAAGGCCGCGAGCTTGGGCTCGAGGTCTTCTTGCACCGGCTTGAAGTCATCGGTCAGCAGGCTCGAGCTGTAGAGCGAGTAGATCGCGCGCACGCGGGCGAACTCTTGCCCCGACTTTTCGAGCGCGAGGATGGTGTTGTCGAACGTCGCCGGCGCCTTTTCGCCCGCGATGACGTCGAGCTCTTTCAGGTTGGCGGCCATCGCCTGCGCGAACGCCGGCTGGAAGTCTTTGACCTTCACCTTGTCGAAGGCGGGCCAGCCCCCGTTCGGTCCGGTCCACGGGGCGGAGAGGGGCGTGCTCACGGCGGGTCCTTTGGCGGATTCGCTCTTGGTGGGTGCGGGCGTCGTCGCGGCTGCCGGCATCTTGGCAGGCTCAGCGGCGATGACGCTCGACGACGCGACAACGACGGCGAGGGTGATGTGCTTCATGGCGGCGATGCAGTCAGATTGCCCGCCGGGCCGCAACGGTCACTCGGCGGTGAGGGCGGCGAGGTAGTCGCGGCCGCGGCCGGCGGCGGCGGAGTCGTAGATGAACAGCGAGAGGGTGGTGACGGCGGCGCCGAGGCCGGCGCCGGCGACGACGTCGTTGTCGACGGCTTTGCCGAAGAAGGCGGTGACGACGGCGGCCATCGTCAAGGCCGCGGTGGTCAGCCGCAGGGGCGTGAAGCGCTCGATGACATCGTGCATGCGCAGCATCTCGGCAGCTTTGAACGCCCGCGGGTCGGCCTCGAAGCGGGCGAGGCCGTCTTCGACGATGCCGGGGATGACGAAGAGGTAGACGGCGAAGCCGCCCGCGGCGAGGGCGCCGCCGATGAGGAGGGCGCCGGCCGCGCCTTTGACGAATTCGTCATCGACAAAGGCGAGGGCGCCGCCGGCGGCCATGGAGACGACGCCGGATCCGACGATGGCGGCGGCGCCGGCGAATTCGCCGTCGTAGTAGCCGTAGAAGTCGGCGTCGGCGGTGCTGTCGGCGGCGCCGTCGACGAGGATTTCGACGACGGTTTCGACGATGGGGGCGTCGACGGGGGCGTCGGTGAAGGCGCAGGCAAAGGCGGCGACGAAGAGGGCAGCGCTCATGCCCCGAAGGTGAGCGGAAACGCCGCCGAATCCAACGGAAAAACCAACCCTTGCCAGCAGGCGCCGGCTTTGCTCACTGTGCGCCCATGACGACGACGACCGCGCCGGGCCAAGACGCCAAGAAGCCTGAAGCTCCCGCTGCTCCCCCTGCTGCTGCTGCTGCTGCTGCGGCGCCAGCGACAGCGCCAGCACCTGCGCCGCCGTCCGACACGGTCACGCTGACCATCGATGGCCGCAAGGTCACGGTGAAGAAGGGCACCCTCGTCGTCGAGGCGGCCAAGCAGATGGGCCGGGCCGACACCAACAGCGACGACGGACAAGGCGCGCTCGAGATCCCGGTGTTTTGCTACCACCCGAAGCTCAAGCCGGTCGGCGCGTGCCGCATGTGCCTCGTCGAGATCGAAAAGATGCCGCGGCTGCAGACGGCCTGCACCACGCCCGTCGCCGAGGGCATGGTCGTCAAGACCAAGAGCGACATGGCCACCGGCGGACAAAACGCCGTGATCTCGATGCTGTTGGCGAACCACCCGCTCGACTGCCCCGTCTGCGACAAGGGCGGCGAATGCCCGCTGCAAGACAATACGTTTGAGCACGGCTTGGGCGTCTCGAAATTTGAAGAAGAGAAACGCCATAAAGACAAGGCTTTCGAGCTGTCTGAAAAGATCGTGCTCGACCGCGAGCGCTGCATCCTCTGCTACCGCTGCGTGCGGTTTCACGACGAGGTGCCTGGCGACCGCGCGCTGTCGGTCATCGACCGCGGCAGCAAAGCTGAGATCGGTGTGCTCGAGGGCGAAGCGTACACTTCACCCTTTCAGGGCAACACGATTGACATCTGCCCGGTTGGGGCGCTGACCAGCCGCCAATATCGCTTTCGCTCGCGCCCGTGGGACCTCAAAGCGACCCGCGGCGTGGCCGTCGACGACCCCATCGGCAGCAACGTCTTCATCGACAGCAGAGACGGCCGCGTCTTGCGTCTGCGGCCGCGCGAGAACCTTGCCGTCAACGACGCCTGGATCGCCGATCGCACGCGCTTCGAGACGGTGCCGCTCGAGCGCGAGCAGCGCCTGCAAACGCCCCTTGTGCGCAAAGATGGCAAGCTGGTCGCCACGACGTGGTTCGAGGCCGTGCGCAAAGCTGGATCCGCCCTGCGCAACCACAAGGTCGGCTTCTTGTTGTCGCCGTCGCTGTCGAACGAGGCCCTCGCCACAGCCAAAGAGGCCAACCTCGGCACGCTGCAGGTGTGGCCGAAGCTCTCGCGCTGGCCCGTGCAGGGCACGCTGAAGAACCTGGGCGCCAGCAAGTCCATCGTCGTCGTCGGCTGCGACCCGTGGTTCGAGCTGCCCATGCTCGCGCTGTGGATCCGCAAAGCCCTCGTGCCCGTCGCCAACGAAGGCATCGCCAAAGGCGGCGGCGGCGCCCTCGTCGTCGTCGGCGCCGAAAACGGCCTCGCCCGCGACACCAAGGTGTGGCTGAAGTCCGGCATCTCCGCCGACGACGTCGTCAAACAGCTGAACGACCTGTGCGCCGCCCTCGAAGGTGGCGGCTCTGACGCAGCGAAGAAAGCCGCGGCCGCGCTGAAAGAGCGCCCCGCTTCGATCGTCGCCGGCACCGCCGTCGCCGCCACGCTCGAAGGACGCGCTGCGCTCGAGAAGCTGCAGGCGCTCTTGGGTGTTTCCGCCGACACCGGCTTCTGCGGCGCCGTCGACGCCTACGCCAACGCCCGCGGCGCCCGCGACGTCCTCGGCAGCAGCGCTGTCGACGGATCCAACGACGTCACCGTCGGCCACGACGTCGTCGTCGTCGTTGGCGACGTCCCGCACCACCATGGTTTCCCGCTGACCTCTGGCAGCGGCGCGCTGTGGTTGACCTCGTCGCTCGGCTAAGACGCCGCCACCGACGGCAGCGTCCCCGACAGCGTCGACATCGTGCTGCCGCTGGCCCACACCTACGAGCAGGGCGGCTCGTTCACCAACCTCGAAGGACGCGTGCAGGGCTTCGACGCCGGCGGCATCCCGCCCGGCACCGGCGCCGACCGCGCCAGGGCCGACTTCGAAGCCCTCGCACTGCTCTCGTCTGAGCAGGGCCAGGTGATGCCGAAAGACCTCAAGGGTCTGCGGATGGTGTTGTCCGCGAAATACGACCTCTTCAAGAATCTGCAGAACCGCAATGCGTTGCGGTCGGAGTTGACCGTTGTCTGACTTCAACGCCTCCTTCATGCAGTACACGATTTTCGGCTGGCCGCTGCCGAATGTCGTCTACTTGTTGGTGCTGTGCCTCGCCGTCTGCATCGCCGGCATGAGCGGCATGGCCGCCGGCACCTGGTTCGAGCGCCGCCTGATCGCGCTCATCCAGGTGCGCAAAGGTCCGAACCGCGTCGGGCCGATGGGCCTGTTTCAGCCCATCGCTGACGGCATCAAGACGTTCTTCAAAGAAGACACGATCCCGGCCAACGCCGACAAGTTTCTCAACCGTCTGGCCCCCGGCGTCGCCCTCTTCGCCGCCTTGATGGCCCTCGCGGTGCTGCCCTTCGCAGCACCCTGGACCATCCCCGGCTGGGGCACCCTCACCATCTACATTTCCGACCTCAATGTCGGCATCTTGTATCTGTTGGGTGTCGGATCCTTGCACGTCTACGGTGTCATCCTCGCCGGGTGGAGTTCGGGCAACAAGTACTCACTGTTGGGGGCCCTGCGTGGCGCGGCC
>JANNAY010000298.1:0-4298 GCA_031384945.1 Deltaproteobacteria bacterium | reverse complement strand
AGACCTTCAGCGCCGACGAGCGCGCGCAGATCGCGGCGCTGCAGCTCAAGGGCTACGTGAAGACCTTCGCGGTCACCGGCATGACCAACCCGACCTTCGTCGACATCATCAACCGGCTCGACGGCAAAAAGGCCAAAGAGGTCGGAGAAAAGGCGGCGGCGTGGGCGTAACAGCAGAAGTCGGCGTCACCGCGTCGACGAACGAGGACCCGGTTCTCGTGAAATTGAAGAACGTGCTGGGCGCTGCCAAAGCCGACGCCCTCATCGACGACATCCTCGCCGAGATGGGTCTCGCTGAGCTGTCGTCGGCCGATGACCGCTACCATTTCGGTGAAGCGCTCGTGAAGCGCGGCGGCTTGCTCGAGGCCATCGGCAGATCGATCAAGGTCAGGGCGCTGCTGCACGGCGCCAGCGGCCGGTGAGTCACCGACGGCGGCGCAGCCGCAGCAGCAGCAGCGCCGCCGTCAACGTTGCCGACGCAGACGACGATGACGACGTAGAGGCGCAGCCGCCGGCGGCCTGGAACTGCTCGTTGCCCGCCGTGGTCTGCGGCACAGGCGCCAGCGCGTAGTCGTCGCCGCTGTCGACGGCGGGGGCGTCGGGTCCGACGACGGGGGCGGGAGCTTCGCCTTCGCCTTCGCCGGCGGGGGCGGGTTCTTCTTCGGGCTCGCCTTCGCCTTCGCCTTCGCCGACAGGCAAGGGTTCTTCGCCTTCGCCTTCGCCGACGGGGACGGGTTCTTCGTCGGGCGGGTTCTGCTCGGGCGTGTCGAGGTTCAGCGCGACGGTGCCCGGCGACGGGGCGGCGGCGAACCAGGGCTGCGGTCCGTTGGCGTCAAAGCCGCGCTGCAGCGACTGCCCCTCGGTGGCGCCGTCGAAGTTGGCGACGCCGTCGATGGGGGCGGCGCGGCCCCAGGTGACGCCGTCGACGATGAAGCCGTCGAGGTCGAAGAGGAAGATCTCGTCGGTGCTGTTGGCGAGCGAGAGGGCCAGCGTGCCGCCCATGGCGGTGTCGGCGGTCAGCTCGGGCACCGACGCGTCGGAGGCCTTGAGCTCGAAGTCGGCCTTGCGGCCGCTGCTCGACTGGTAAGCGGTGCTCTTGTTGGCGACGACGATGTGGCCGCGGGGCGGGATCGTGGTGCCCGCCGGAAACTGCAAGATGCCCTCGTTGTCGGGCTCGCTCTCAGAGTCACCGAGGCGCAGCTCGTCGAGCACGACGTCGACGTCGGCGACGTTGACGAGCTCGATCCATTCACTGTCGGGCTCGTTGCCGAGCGGGTTGTAGACGACCTCGCTGACGAAGACGCTGTCTGGGGTGACGGCGGCGAGGGCGGCGACGACGGGGAGGAGCAAGACAGACATGGCGCCTCGTGAGCTGCTGACGGAGCGGAGCATGCGGTCTGAAAACGGATCCGGGGGGCGCGCCGGCATCCGGCATCCGACCGATTCGACATTCGTCCGATGCCGATCTGCGCAACACGACGTGCGTGCTCACGGATGATTTCGGCCCCGCGCTTGACGTGCCCCAGCGACGCAGCGGACACAGACGTGGTGGATTCATGGACCATCGCCTTTCTCGTCGGCGGGCTGCTGTTGATCGGCAGTGAGTTCGTCGTCCCTTCGCTCTTCAGCATCTTTCTCGGTGTGGCGGCGCTGCTCACGGCGGCGCTGCGCGGCGTCGGCCTCGTCGAGAGCGTGCCGCTGAGCTTCTTGCTGTGGTCGGTGCTGTCGCTCGGCCTCGTCGTGCCCTTCCGCGCTCAGGTGCAGAAGCTGATGCCTGGCGGCAAGAGCGACGCCCGCAAAGACCGCACCGACGTCGAACACGACAGAGACGCCATGGGCGAGGTCGTCGAGGTCGTCGAAGACGTCGCCGAAGACCACGACAGAGGCCGCATCCGCTTTCAGGGCACGACGTGGAACGCCCGCATGACCAACGGCTCGCTCAAGAAGGGCGAAAAGGCGCAGCTCGTCTACCGAGAGGGCGCGCTGTGGGTCATCGAAGCCGTTGCGAAAGACGAGAGCGTCAAAGACGTCTTCGGCGTCGACGCCGTCGAAGAAGCGAAGAAGACGGCTGAGGCGACGAAGAAGGCGTAGGCGTCGCAGACGGCTTCGTCGACGACGAGAACGCTTGACGCGGCTGGTGCGCGCGCGCGGTTGACGGCTGATGACGATGTGGGGGACCGTCCGCCTCTCTTCAGGAGGGCACACATGCTGTTTTTCATCACGCTCGGGGCCATCGCTGGCGCCTGGCTCGTCAGCAAGACGTTCGTCGTCGTCAGCGAGCGACACGCCGTCGTCAAAGAGCGGTTCGGCAAGCCGCAGGGCGTGCTCAAGCCAGGGTTTCACTTCATGGTGCCGGTGCTCGATCGCCGCGCCTACACGCACGAGATGCGCGAGCAGGCCATCGATGTGCCGCCGCAGATCTGCGTGACCAAAGACAATATTCAGGTCGAGGTCGACGGCATCGTCTATGTGCAGGTGATGGATCCGCAGGCTGCATCTTACAATGTTTCTGATTACCGTCAGTCAGCGATCAATCTCGCGATGACCACGATGCGGTCAGAGATCGGCAAGCTCACGCTCGAGGGCACGTTCTCAGAGCGCGACACCATCAATGACGCCATCGTCAAAGAGATCGACAAAGACTCGGTGAACTGGGGCATCAAGGTGCGGCGGTACGAGATCAAGAACATCAACCCGTCGGCCACCGTTGTTCATACCCTCGAGAAACAGATGGAAGCTGAGCGTCAGAAACGCGCAGCCATCACCATCTCAACTGGGCAAAAAGAATCCAAGATCATGATCTCAGAAGGTGAGATGGCCCAGGCCGTCGCGCTCTCTGAAGGCGAGCGCGCCAAGCGCATCAATGAAGCCAATGGCCGCGCCGCCGAGATTCGCCTGCTCGCCGATGCGCAGGCCAAGGGCATCTCGCTCGTCGCCGAAGCCATCCGCGGACCGGGCGGCGACGACGCCGTCAAAGCGCAGATCGCCGAGCAGTACGTGCATGAGCTCGGCCGCATCCTCGAGGGCGCCGACGTCACCGTCGTGCCCGCGCAGATGGCGCAGATGAAGGGCTTTTTCGAAGGCATGTCGCAAGTCACCGCGGCTGCGAACACCTCCACCCCGAGCAAGGGCTGAACGATGTCTCCTCTCAATGGCCTTGCAGTTGTGATTTGGGGTCTGACCGCGATGTACATCGCGTTCAAAATGCTGCGTTCGGTGCGCGTGGTGCCGAACCGCACCGAGCTGCTCATCGAGCGGTTGGGCAAGTACGACCGCACCCTCGGGCCCGGCGTGCACTTGTTGCTGCCGTTCATCGACAAGGTGGCGTTCGAGATTGATCTGAAAGAAGAGGCGGTCGAGGTTCCTCCTCAAGACTGTTTCACCAAAGACAACGTCCGCGTCGAGGTCGACGGCGTGCTCTACATGCGCGTCTCGTCGTCGAAGATGGCGTCTTATGGTATTGTTGAATATCGCTTCGCGATCATTCAATTGGCGCAGACGATGGTCCGCTCGGTCATCGGTCAGCTCGACCTCGACCACACCTTCGAAGAGCGCGACATCATCAACGCCCGCGTCGTCGCCGCGCTCAACGAGATCGGCCGCACCTGGGGCGTGCTCGTGTCGCGCTACGAGGTGAAGAACATCGTGCCGCCGACGACGGTGCGCGAAGCGATGGAGCGGCAGATGGGCTCTGAGCGCGACCGACGCGCCCTGATGGCCCGCGCTGAGGGCGAGAAGCAGGCGCGCATGAACGACGCCGACGGCAAACGCCAAGAGATGATCAACCGCTCGCAGGGCGAAATGCAGCGGCGCATCAACGAAGCAGAAGGCAAAGCCGAAGAAATCCTCGCCATCGCCAAAGCCACCGCCGACTCCATCCGCGTCGTCGCCGAAACCGTGACGCAGCCCGGCGGCAAAGAGGCCGTCAACATGCGCCTGGGGCAGCAGCTCATCACCAAGATGGGCGCGCTGTCGTCGGGGCAGAAGGTGGTCTTGCCTGCTGACCTCACGAAGGTCGGCGATTTGATCAAGGGCATCGGCCTCGAGCTCGACCACGAGACGGTGCCGAAGCCGAAGCCTGCGTCGGTGCTGGCGGCACCGCGCGAGACGGTTCCGGCTGTGCCTTTGCGTCGCGAATAGGCGAAGCAGAAGACGACGGAGAACGCGAAGCACAACCCGGGTTGTGCTTCGCGTTTTCTTTTTTGGGACAGCGCAGGGAGACAGAGGCCGAGTCGAGCGCGCAGGATCGGTCCCCGATCGGGCCGCGCGGCGCGAGGCACCCCAGCCTCCCCCAGCCCC
>JANNAY010000263.1:0-15837 GCA_031384945.1 Deltaproteobacteria bacterium | reverse complement strand
TCGGCGTGCTCGACGCCGGCAACGCCTTTGTCGACGCCTACAGCGTCGCCGGCCTCAAACGCGCCCTCGACGAATACGGCGTCGTCCGCGCCCTCGCCGACCGCGCCCTCGCCGACCATGACGTCGTCATCGACCGCGAAGACGCGTTTCGCCACCGCCTGCGCCTGTTGCTCAAAGACGGCACGCCGATCATGGACCTGCGGCTGCACCTGATGGACGTCAACGGCGCCGCCCTCGTCGTCGTCGACTGGCTCTTGATGCAGAACCCACGCGCCACGTTCTCAGCGCACAAGCCGCAGCTGCCCGGGCAGCAACACCCCGGCACGGGCATGGGCGCGCTGGTGCAGCAGCTCTTGGTGCTGCTCTGCCGCCGCCTCGGACGCGACGCGCTCGTGACCACGCCCGAGCACTTTCACCTCGCTGCGCTGTACCGCCGCGCCGGCTACCTCGGCGCCGCCGCCGACGACGCCCGCGTCAAAGCCGTCACCGCCGCTGGCGACAAGGCCGGCCTCTCGTTCGCCGCCCTCGCCTGGGCCGTCGAGCGCGGCTTCGTCCACGACGAGGGCGGCGCCGTCTTCGTCCACGAGCCGCGCGAGCTGTTCTGTCCGATCAGCGAAAAATTTCGCCGCATGCTCGCCACCGAAGAAGCCCGCGACGCCGTCGCCAACGTCGAATTCGTCGTCGACAAAGACGGCCTTGCCGCATCTCTCGCCGCGTCGCCTGTTGCCGGGCTCGCTCCGCCCGCTTAGCCGCACTGCTCATGGCGTACGTCATTGGCATCGCAGGCGGCACGGGCTCCGGAAAGACGACGATCTCGCGGGCGATCGCCAAGGCGGTGCCGCCCGAGCACGTCTCTGTCCTCGAGCACGATCACTACTACTTCGACCGCAGCGAGCTGCCCGCCGAAGAGCGCGCGCTGTTGAACTTCGATCACCCCGGCAGCCTCGACACCGCGCTGCTCGTCGAGCACGTGCGCGCTCTCAAAGCCGGCAACGCCGTCGACGTCCCGCAGTACGACTTCGTCACGCACGCGCGAAAGAAAGAGACATCGCGCTTGTCGCCGACGCCTGTCGTCATCGTCGAGGGCATCCTCGTCTTCGTCGATGAAGACCTGCGCAACGAGCTCGACGTGAAGCTCTTCGTCGACACCGACGCCGACATCCGCGTCATGCGTCGCGTGCGTCGCGACATCGAGCAGCGCGGGCGCACCTTTCAGTCGGTCCGCGAGCAGTACTACCGGACCGTCCGTCCGATGCACCTCGCCTTCGTTGAGCCCTCGAAGCGCTGGGCCGACCTGATCGTGCCCGAGGGCGACGCCCGCGTGGCGCTGGATCTTGTCGTCAACAAGCTCAAGAGCGTCATCGCCGCCACCACCGGCTGACGACGTCGACAACGGCACAAATTTTCCATTCCGGCCTGCGTTGTGCAAAAAACTCGGAAGGTCGCGTTGTAACGCCGTTGACAGGGGTCGGCGCCGCGTTTTACCAAGCGGCTCTTCTCAGAGATTTTGTCGCTGAGCAGATCGCGTCGTTCGCAAGGTTGCGTAAGTTGGATTGAGCTTTCAAAGGTAGGCGCGTGGCCGCGGGCAAGAACTTCACCCTGATGATCGTCCCGGAAGGAGTGCAGGCGCGCGTTCGCCGCCTGCAGATTCCGAAGAAGGGCGTTTGGGCGTTGGGTCTCGTCGCGCTCGGCGGCTGCATGGGCCTGATGGCCTTCGCCGTCCACTACACCTACGTCATCGACCAGGTCTTCGAGGCCCGCACGCTGCGCGCCGAAAACGATCGTTTGAAAGAGCGCCTCACCGTCGTCACCGCCAAGATCGACGACGTCGACAGCCGCCTCGCCGACATGCGCAGCTTCGACGAGCAGCTGCGCTCGATGACCGGCATTCAAGAAGCCAAGCGCGGCCCCGGCCTCGCGAGCACTGGCAACCCGGGCACGCCCGCCGCCGGCGGCTCGAACCGCGCCGACTTCGCTTTCGCCGTCCCCCTCGAGGGCGACGACCCCGCCGTCGCCCAGCTGCGCGACGCCCTGCTCGACAGCCGCATCGCCGGCCTCTCCGTCGAGGCCAACCGCCAGATCGGCTCGCTCGCCGAGCTCGTCGACCACTTCGCCGAGCGCGAGCTCGAGCTGCGCACCACGCCCTCGGTCGCGCCGTCGAAGGGCCTGTTGACCTCGAGCTTCGGCTCTCGCGAAGACCCCTTCACCGGCAGCTCGTCGATGCACTCGGGCCTCGACATCGCCAACGCCCCCGGCACCGACATCTTCGCCCCCGCCGACGGCGTCGTCGTCCTCGCCGGCGAAAACGGCGAATACGGCAACTGCGTCGTCATCGACCACGGCCGTGACACCAAAACCCTCTACGGTCACCTGCAGCGCTACATCGTGAAAGTCGGCCAGCAGGTGAAGCGCGGCGAACAGATCGCCAACATGGGCACGACGGGGCGCTCGACCGGCACGCACCTTCACTACGAAGTGCGCATCAACAATGTTCCCGTGAATCCGCGCAAGTACATCATCCGCTGAGTCCCTTCAGCGAGCGCGTTTCCCCATCACAAGCCCCGCCCGCCGCGGGGCTTTGTTTTTCTCTCTCCGGTTCCCCGATGACGTCACGGGGCTCGTCGACGTCGGAGGTCAAGGACGTTGGCGGCGGCGATTGAATTGAGTACAAGTGAGTACATGGCCACCACCGCGATGACCGTCACCAGCGCTCGTCTCCCAGCCTCCGTCAAGAAGCGGCTCGACAAGCTTGCGGCCGCGACCGACCGCTCGAGAAACTTCCTCATCGTCGACGCCGTCGAGGCCTACCTCGACCTCAACGAATGGCAGGTCGGAGCAATCACGGCTTCCCTCGCCGACAAGCGGCCGAACCTGTCGCACGCTGACGTCGTCGCTCGCGTGAAGGCTCGCGCCAAGGTGAAGGCGAAGAAGTGAACATCGAGTGGAAGGTCGAGGCGAGCAACGACCTCGACAGGGTCGCCGACCACGTCGCAAAGAATCGCCCTGGCCACGAAGACGATGTGTTGAAAGAGATTCTCGATGCCGTCGACCTGGTCGCGACGCAGCCGCACTCCGGCCGCCCTGGTCGCGTGAAGCACACGCGTGAGTGGGTCGCCGTCTATCCGTGGGTGATCGTCTACACCGTCGACGACGATGCACTTGTCGTCGTGCGTGTGCTGCATGGGAAGCAGAAGTGGCCGTGACGTTGTCGTCGACGACAGCCTCTCGAGGTTGCCCTCGTTGAACACCTGACCCGACCCTCACCCAGAACGTTCCCGATGCGCCTGCGTCGGCTGCGAAAACGGCGCGGGCGATCACATTGCGAGGGGGAGATGAATCGGTCACACCGCCGACGTCGAGGTGAGCCATGCGCTTGGTCGTTGGAGTGGGACTCGTCGCTGTTGCCGTCATGACCGCAGCCTGCACGAAGGGCGGCCCACCGCCCTCGACGGCGACCTACCACAAAGACATCGCGCCGCTGGTGATGAACCACTGCGCGTCGTGCCACCAAGAAGGGGGCATTGGACCGTTTCCGCTGCTCACCTACGACGACGTCGTCGCCAACAAAGACAGCATCGCCTTCTCGGTGCAGAACCGCCTGATGCCGCCGTGGACGCTCGACAACAGCGGCGCCTGCCAGACCTTTCAAGAGGCGCGCTACCTGAACGACGACGAGGTCGCCCTCGTCGTCAACTGGGTCAACGATGGCGCCGTCGAAGGCGAGAAGCCCGGCCAGGCGTTGACGCCGCCGGCGCCCGACTCCCTCGACGACGAGAACGCCGTCTACGTCGAGATGGACGTGCCGTACCAGCCGACGCCGCAGCCCGAGTACCCGACCGACGACTACCGCTGCTTCTTCCTCGACGCCGGCAACGTCGACGACGCCTACGTCACTGGCTTCGAGATTTTCCCCGGCCAGCCGCAAGAAGTTCACCACATGCTGTTGTTCGCGCTGCTCGATGAGGACGCCGAAGCCGCCGGCCAGCGCATGGACGACGCCGACGAAGCCCCGGGTTGGCAGTGCTTCGGCGCGGCCGGCCCCGAGATTGATCAGGGCGACATCTTGCTCGTCGCTGGCTGGGCACCCGGCACCAACGTCATGCGCTACCCGGCCAACACCGGCGTCTACGTCCCCGGCAACCGCAAGCTCGTCATGCAGATTCACTACAACCTGCTCGCCGGCGCCGTCGAAGACCTCACGGCCCTGAAGATCGCGATGTCGTCGTCGGTGGCGAACGACGCGGTGCTCTTGCCGCTGGCCGACGACGGCTTTGAGCTGCCGCCGAACCAGCCCAAGGTCGAGTTCAAGTTCACCCAGACGTTGTTCGGCCTGCCCGAGCCGCTTTTGCTGCATGGTATTTTTCCGCACATGCACGTGATGGGTCAGCAGATCAAGCTCGAGAAGCGCCCCATCGGCGAGACCGGCGACGACAACGTCGAGTGCCTCGGTGATGTGCAGCAGTGGGACTTCAACTGGCAGCAGCTGGCGTTCTACGAGCAGCCCATCTCTGTCGACGGTGGCGACCAGCTCGACGTGAGGTGCACCTGGGACACCAGCGGCCGCACTGAGAACACCTACTGGGGCGAGGGCACCACCGACGAGATGTGCCTCGTCTTCGCCTACGTCACGCGCGAGAACGGTGGGTCCGTCGTTGACCTGCTGAACTCTCTCTGACTTCGACCTCTTAGCATCTTTTGGAGCCTGACATGTTGCGCGCCTTCGTTGTCTCCTGCGCCGTCGTCGTCTTCGTCCCCGTCGTCGCCGGCGTCGGCTGCCAGCCGCCTGCCACCGAAGACGGCGGCAAAAAGAAGGTCAAAGACTCCGACGACGACGAAGAACCGAAGAAGAAGCCGAAGAATCCGCCGCCGCGGCCCATCGCTGACGAGCGCGTCATCCGCGCCCTCGAGGCCGACGTGGCGCAGCTCAAGCGCACCATCGCCGAGGGCAAGGCGCAGAACGACTACCCCGGGCTCATCAACGCCCACGAGCACCTCTACAAGCTGAAAGACCTCGAGAAGTACCTGCCGGCTGCGCGCGCCGCCGGCATCACGGCGACGGTGATCGTGTCGTCGTCGAACTTCACCCTCTCGGGCTCCGGCACCGACAAGGGCGAGCCCGGCATGTCAGAGAACTTCGAGACCGTGCTCGAAGCCAGCAAGATGTACCCCGGTGAGATCATCCCGTTTTGCACCATTGATCCGAAAGACTCCGACAAGCTCGAGCGCCTGAAGCGCCACGTTGCCGGTGGTTGTAAAGGACTGAAAATCTACACGGGTCACTCGAACTTCTACGATGGTCCGCTTGAGCCCGCCGACATGACGCCGGTGCTCGACTACCTCGAAGAGACCGGCCTGCCGATGAACTGGCACATCAACCTCGCCAAGTTCATGGACGAGTTCGAGGCCATCGCTGACAAGCACCCGAAGCTCAACGTGATGGTGCCCCACTACGGCGTCACCTTCTGGAAGCCGAACAGCGGCAGCCTCGAGCGCCTCGAGAAGGTCATGCGGCGCCACAAGAACGTCATCATCGACACCAGCCTCGGCACCCGCGAGATTCTGCTCAACGGCATGGCGGCGATGGAGCCTGCGCAGGCGAAGTTCCAGGGCTTCTTCAACGAGTTTCAAGACCAGATCATCTGGGGCACTGACTCGGTCATCACCGGCAATTCAGAGAAGACGCCGTCGTGGTATTCGAAGGTGATTTGGGCTACGCGCGATCACCTCGAAAAAGATGTTTTTTCGACTGAGCTCGCGGCTGGTTACAGCAAGTACTACGAGAAGGGTCGCGACGGCGAAGGCCGCTACCAGGGCCTCCACATCCCGCCCGAGATCTTGAAGAAGGTCTACGTCGACAACGCGCGCCGCTGGCTGCGCCTCGACGCCAAGAAGTAGCGCGTCAGTTCTCGTCGTCGTCGTCGATGAAGGCGGGCTCGCCAGCGATGGCGTGGGCGCCGCCCAACCATTTGCCGAGGTCGATGAGCTTGCAGCGCTCGCTGCAGAACGGCCGAAACGGCGCCGTCGGCGAGAGGTCGTCGGCCAGGTAGGCGTTGCACGAGGGGCATCGCGGCCCGCGCTTGACCTGTTTCGGTGTCTGTTTCGGTGCTTGTGTCATGGGTTCTCGACGTCGAGCGTTGTCGACAGAAGACTTCTGCTAGGTTGGCCGCGGATTTCAAGAGAATGAGCCAAAGCCCGCCCCAGACGCTGACGACGCTGACGACGCCGGTGGCGGTGTGGCACGAGTCCCGGGTCTCGGCCCGCACCGACCTGCTGACCTCGCTGTCGACGTCGGCCGCGTTCATTCGCACCGACCGTCCGCTGGCCCCCGGCACCCCCGTCTACCTCGACCTCGACGTCGACAACGGCGGCGCCTGCGTCGACGCCATCGCGGCCTCCGTCGACGTCGGCGGCTTCAGCGTCGACTTTCTCACCGTCGACGACCGCGCGCGGTTGATCATCGAGGCCCGCCTCGGCGCCGAGCTGCCTGCCAGCGGACCCCGCAGCGGTCTCGTCGAGCAGCCTGCCATCGCGCTGTCGCGCACGGCGACGTCGACGCGCACGGCGGGGGTGTTCGCCGCGCCTCCCGTCGCCGCGATGGGCCGCAGCGAGACGCCGACGGCGCCGGCCGCAGGCCTCTACCCGCGCGACCTCGGCGCGCTCTTGCCCAGCGGCTTGTCCGTCGACGACGACGACGCGCCGCCGCCGCCCAGCGTCGCCCCCGTCGTCGATGTCGCCGCCGCCGCCACCGTCGTCGACAACGACGCTGCCGGCGCCCGCGTCGCTGCTCCAGCGCCCGCCCCAGCGTCGATGATGTCGTCGATGACGCCGGCGTCGTTTGCTGCGCCGCCGACGTCGGTGGGTCCCGAGCCCGATCTCGTCATGCACCGCACGCGCACCGACGAGCTGTTCGCCGTCGATCCGACGCCGAAGACGACGCCGAAGACGCCTGTGCCTGCGCCGCCGCGTCCGTTGTCGCGCACGCGCACGGCGCCGCTGGGCATGCCGGCGTTCCAGGCGCCCGACGCGCCGATGCCCGACGTGCCAACGACGCCAGCGTTCGGACAGCAGGTAGAGCCCGAGATCCCGATGGCGCCGACGCCTGCGCCCCGCTTCTTCGAGGGCGCGCCGGTGGCGGTGCCGCGGGCGCCAACGCCGCCGCCGTCACCACGCACCACGCAAGAGCTGATCCTCACCTCGATCGACCTGACGATCCCGCCTGCGCCTGAGCCAACGCCTGCGCCGAGGCTGACTGCGCCGGATCATCCGACGACGTTGGAGCTGCTGCCGCTGCAGGTGTCGTCGACGCCTGCGCCGGATCATCCGACGACGTTGGAGCTGCTGCCGCTGCAGGTGTCGACGCCGCCGACGACGACGACGCCCACGCCCACGCCTGCGCCGGATCATCCGGCGACGTTGGAGCTGCTGCCGCTGCAGGTGTCGTCGACGCCCACGCCGACGCCTGCGCCGCTGCCGCTGCAGGTGTCGTCGACGCCGACGCCGCCGCCGACGCCGCCGCCGCCGAAGGATCCGTCGGGATCGACGCAGCCGTGGTCGCGGGCGCTCGCCGCCAACCTGCCGCTCGACGACGCACCTGCCGTCGAGAACACGCAGCGCTGGCCCACCGCTGTCGTGCGCTCCGACTTGCCGCAGCTGCCCATCGCCCTGCCCGCGCAGACCGAGCAGACGTCGTTGTCGGCGCCGAAGACGCCGCCAGGGTCGACGTCGACGCCGCCGACCTCGACCCAGGTCGTGACGCAGCCGTTCGCCATGACGCCCGTCCCGCTGCGCGAGGTGCCGCTGCCGCAGCAGCAGCTGACGACAGCGCCGCAGTTCACGCTGCCGACGACGCCGGTGCCGCTGCCGACGCCGGCGCCGAACGCGGCCCTCTCGCTCGGCGCCGATTTGGGATTGCCGCCGCCGCGCGCGACGACGCCTCCGCCCCCGCGTGACGTGACGGCACCCTGGCCCGTCGCCCGCGTGAAGCAGGCGCCCGCCGAGGCCGAGCTTGCTGAGGCGGTGCCGGTCGCGACGGGCGCACCGCCCTCGTCGATGGACGCGGTCATGGACGTCGTCGTCTCGGGCGGCTTCGAGATCACGTTTGATGAGGCGTTCGACGACGCTGACGACGCTGACGGCGCGCCCGTCGCCAGCGTCACGTCGATGATCGCGCCGCCGGCGACGACGCTGCCGAAGCGGACGGCGGGTCCGGGGGCGCTCGACTTCGACGCGGCCTTTGAGGTCGAGTTCACGGCACCGCGGCAGGTGGCGCCCGCGGCAGCGCTGCGGCCGCTGCCCCAGCCCGAAGACGACGACGAGGGCGGCGACGTCGAGATGGTCGACGTCGACTTCAGCGAATTCAAAGACGTGATCGGGGCCTCGACGTTTCGCTCTGAAGGTCCGCCGCCGCCCGCCGTCTCGCTCGGCAAAGAGCCGCTGCGCACCAGCACGCGGCCGCCGACGCCACCAGCCGGCGTTCCTGGCGTCGGCCCTGCCATCGGACGCGGACCGCCGCTGGTGCGCGCCTCGACCGCGGCGGCCGATCCGATGTCCCGGGCCAGCGCCGTCAGCCCGCCCCTCGGCGGCAACGCCAACAGCCAGAAGAACCCCTTCGCCGGCGAGTCGCAGCCGCCCCTGGCCGCGGCCAGCGTGCCGCCGATGTTCGCGCCGCGCGACCCCGCCCGCGGCCCCGACAACTGGACCGTCACGCAGCCATCGCCGCCGCCGCGGTCGTCGACGCCGCCGTCGTCACTGCCCGCGCCCCGCCTGCTCGACGAGGGCTTCAACGCGATGTTGAAGACCGGTGGCACGAATTCGTCGACGCCGCGGCCGGGGGCGTTTCCGTCGCAAGAGACGCCAGCGCCGGCGCCAGCGCCGATGCCGACCGCAGCGCCGTCGCCGTTCGCGGCGCTGCCGGTGGCGCCCATGGTGACCAACCCCGGCGACGACGACCTGCCGATCGTCGGTGGCGCCGCCGCCGAAGAAGACGACGACCTGCCCGTCGTCGGCGGCATCGTCGAGGGCGTCGAAGAAGACGGCGAAGACTGGTCCTTCGGACCGCCCACGAGCCCCGGTCGTCGTCGTCCCACCGACGCGCTGCCGTCGCTGACGGCCGACCCGCTGTTGCCGCGAAAGGACTGAGATGGAGCTCGCCGAGGTCGTCCTGCAAGGTGTGAAGGGATCACCAGCGCTGTCGCGCTGGGTGTTTCAGGGAGCCGACAAGGCCGGCAACGGCGTCGTCATCGTGCCCGCCGGCGAGCGCGAGTCGTTGGTGCCGCGCGCCGCCTACGAGCTGCTGTCGGGCATCGTCGACGGCAGCGCCATCTCGGCAGCGCTGTTGCCCGGCGAAGCAGGCGCCCAAGGCCGCGCCGGCGTCGTCGTCGTCGGCCGCGACAACCGCCGCTACCGCGTGCTGTGGGACTTGCAGTCCGGACGCCGCGCGCTGCAGGTGCAGAACGGCGACAAGTTCGAGGTCATCACCACCACGCAAGCCGAGATTCTGCAGGCGGTGACGGCGACAGTGGGCTTTCCCCAGCAAGACGCGCTCAAAGAGCTGTTCTTCTGCTTCGTCGACGATCTGCCCTCGCGCCGCAAAGACGAAGGCCCGGTGCCCTCGGGCAAGTTTGGCAAAGCCGGTGGTTCGTCGTCGTCATCTTCGTCTGGCAAGTCGGGCAAGCCGCTGCCGCCGGGCTTCGGCGACGAGCCGAAAAAAGAGGTCACCAACTCGGGCAAGCCGCTGCCGCCGGGGTTCGACTTCGACGACGGTCCGAAAGAGAGCAAGTGGCTCGACCGCCCCGAGAGCGAGCTGCGCGCCCGTCTCGCCGAGATCACCGAGAAGACGTCGTCGACGACAGATGTGCAGAGCCTCGAGTACGAGCTCGACGGCTTGCAGAAGAAGATCTTCGAGTACGACGCGCGTCTCAAACCGCTGGTCGAGATGCAGCGCAACGTCGACGCCCTCGCGGCGCAGCTGCAGGCCTTCGCGCACCTCGACGGACTGCCCGACGACTTTCTCGAGCAAGCGACGACGGCGCAGAAGCACCTGACCGAGCACGCGGGCAGCCTCGAGCGCCTCGCTGGTGAGCGCGAGCGGCTCGTCGAATCCGCCGACCACCTCAGCGACGAGGTAAGCGGCATTCGCCAGCGCGGCGGTCCGCGCCCGTTGCAGGCGGCCATGAACGATCCGCTGGTGAAGTTCGGCGTGGCTGGCGGCGCCGCCGCCATCGTCGTCGGCGCCATCGGCGGGTTCGCCGTCGAAGGCCTGCGCTGGTTCGCGTTCTTGAACATTCCTGCGTTCGGCGCTGCCGTGTTCGGCGGCATTCGTCTGCTGTCGGGCCTCGAAGAAGGCGCGTCGTTTCGGCTCAAGCTCGCGCGCGTCGACAGCGACAAGAAGAAGCTCGAAGAGCGCTTCGGCATCGACAAAGAGCAGATCGAGCGCCTCTTGCAGCGCGCGCAGCTGAAGGCCGAGCAGCTGCCCGACGTGCAGCAACAATGGAAGACGCGCGCCGATTTGCGCGAGCGCCACCGCGCAGCCGCCGAAGACCGCGAAGCCGCCACCGCATCGGGCGACGCCGTCGGCATCGCCGCCGACAAAGATGCCGCGCAGTCGCGCATCCGCGACCTCGAGTCGGCGCTGCAGACCGCCGGACAGAACTACGACGGCGGCGTCTCGGCCGAGCTGCTGCGCGAGAAAGACGAGATCGAGAAGGTGCTGCGCGGCGAGATCAAACGCGAAGAAAAGAAGCCGTCGCTCGATGACCTGATGGGCGGTCCATCGTCGTCGTCGTCGTCGTCGTCGTCGTCGGATCCGTTCGCGTCGGCGCCTGCGCAGGTGGCGGCGTACGACGTCGGCCAGCGCATCACGCGCGTCGCTTCTGACGTGCTGCTGAAGTCGATCGACGACACCATGACGCTGCTCGGACCCCGGGCGTCGCAGATGGTGCAGGCGCTGACCGATCGCCGCTTCAGCGAGGTGCGCTTCGGCGCCAAAGCCGAAGTCAGCGTCGTCGACACCAGCGGCGCCGCCCTCGCCTTTGTGCACCTGCCCGCCGGCGACCGCGACCTGATCGCGCTGGCGCTGCGCCTCGCCGCCGTCGAGGCGTACGCGAAGACAAGCCGCATGCCCGTCGTCTTCGACCGCGTCTTCGACACGCTGCCCGTCGAGAAGGCGCCGCTGATCGTGCGCGTGCTGCAGTTTCTCGGACAAGGCACGCAGGTCGTCTGCTTCACCGCGCGCCGCGAGCTGGCCGCCGCCGGCCCCGTGGTGACCGCGACATGATCGGTGCGACGATGACGAACGGCGCCGTGGCGCTGGCGCGGGGCGGGCTGTGGCTGCAGACGCCGCTGGGCGCGCTGCAGCTCGGCGCGCCGCCCGAGACGTTGAAAGACACGCTGGCGCAAAAAGACGGCGTGCCGCGCATCATCGTGTTGCCGCGGGTGCTCGTCGACGTGCGCAAGGGGCTGCCGACGGCCGACCTCGAGTTCCCCATCTATTGGAACCTCTTCGTCAAGAAGCGCCCGCTCATCGTCATCGGCACCAAAGACCAAGAGGCGCGCATCCGCGCGGCGGTGCAAGAGTCGCTGCTCGGTCCGCTGACGCAAGACTTGACGTCGTCGGTGGCGCCGGGCCGCGTGGTGCCCGACCTGATGAAAGAGCAGCGCTGGTTTCGCCAGGGTGCGTGGAAGCACGGCGGCGTGCTCGGCCTCGACGACGCCCTCGACTTCCGCGTCTTCGGCTACGACAAAGAAGCCGTCGTCGAAGAAGGCGACACACGCGTCGTCGTCGGCCTCGACGTCGCCGGCGAAGAATCCAACTTACGCACCGCCACCGGCTCACTCACCGAGACCGTCGTCGTGGCCATCGACGGCGCGCCCGCCGTGCGCATGCCCCGCGACGTGGCGTCGGTGACGCCGACGAAGACGACGGTGATGTCGGCGACGGATCCTGAGCTGGTGGCGGCGCTGCTGCGGGCGAAGCAGAACGCGACGCCGTTTTCGCCGCCGCGCTTCGGCGTCACCGTGCTCGGTCGCTCACACGGCTTCGATCCCGATCCGCGAGAGCGCACGACGGGCTTCATCTTGTGGGTCGGCGGCCGCGGCGTGCTCGTCGATCCGCCGGTGCATTCGACGGGGATTCTCAAAGACGCCGACATCGACGCATCGCTCGTCGACACGCTGATTCTCACGCACGTGCACGGCGACCACGACTCGGGGCTGTTGCAGAAGGCCCTCGAGGGCGGTCGCACCATTCTCTACACGGCGCCGATCATCTTCGCTTCGTGGCTGCGCAAATGGAGCGCGCTGTCGAACATCCCCGAGGCTGAGCTGGCCAAGCTCTTCGATTTTCGGCCGGTGCAGGTGGGCCGCCCCGTCGACGTGCACGGCGCCAAGCTGATCTTTCGCTTCACGCTGCATTCGATTCCGACCGTGACCTTCGAGGCCCACTACGAAGGTGCCTCGTTCAACTACTCCGGCGACACCCTCAACGACGCTGCGGCCATCGACCAGATGTTCAAGGCCGGCTTCATGGACCCGTCGCGTCGCGAGCAGCTCGCGCACTTCGATTGGTCACACGATCTTGTGTTTCACGAGAGCGGCGTGGCGCCGCTGCACACGCCGCTGACGATTTTGACGGCCCTCGATGACGACGTGAAGAAGCGGCTGCGCGTGCTGCACGTGACGCCCGATCGCTTAAAGGCGTTTCCGGATTTGATCGTCGCCGAACCCGGCCGCGAATGGACCATCGACCTGCCCGTCGAGACGCCGCCTGAGCTCAAGGTGCTGCGTCAGGTCGGCCTGCTGGGTCGCACTCGGCTGTTTTCGCGGCTGCCCCTCGCGCGCGCCGCCGAGCTCATCGCCAACGCCAAAGAGCTGCACCTGAAAGCTGGCGAGCAGCTCATCCGCGAAGGGATGGAGGGCGACACGCTCTACGTCATCACCGGCGGCAAGTGCTCGGTGCAGCGCGATGGACGCGAGCTCAAGGTCTACGGCCTCGGCGACTACCTCGGCGAGGCCGCTGTCTTCATGCAGCGCCCGCGCAACGCCGACGTGTTTGCGCTGACCGACATCGAGCTGCTCGCCATCGACGGCAGCGTCGCCCGCCGCGCCTGCCGCGGCACCGACATCCCCGAGATGGTCGAGCGCCACTCGCAGGTGCGCGCGCTCAACGCCTGGGCGCTGCTCGAGAAGACCGTGCCCTTCTCGGGCATGACGACGACGCAGAAGAACGCGTTCGAGACCTTGCTGCTGCCCTTCGAGGTGCCCTCGGGCACGCGCTTGTTGGCGCCGGGCGTGCGCGCCGATCGCTTGCCGCTCTTTCTCGAGGGCCAGGCGCTGCTCGACGGCGGCGCCTACGACGACCTCGACCACGCCGTCACCGCCGTCGACGTCTTGTGCGGCGACCTGGCGGCGCTGCTGGCCGACCAGCCCCAGCCGCATGGCGTGACCATCGTTGGCGGCAAGGCCAAAGGCTTCTTTGTGTCGAAGCACGACCTGCACCATTTTCTTGACGAGAACCCCGGCCTGCGCGTGCGCGTGCAGCCGTGGACGGCGCTGCAGAACACGTCGCTCGAGAGCGGCTTCGCGGCGATGGTCACCGAGCATGCCGCGCGCTGATCGCGATCAGCGCGGCTTGGCGCCGTTCAAGATCGCGTGAACTTTGGCGGAGTGGCCAGCGGCGGCGACGTCGCTCGACAGCGAGCACAGCATGTCGCCGATGCGAAAGAGATCGTCAGCGGTGCGCACTTCGCGCAGGCCGAGCTCGCTGAGCATCGCGGTGAGAAACGTGCGCGCGCCGTCGTGGCCGAGCACGCGGGTGAGGTTGGTTTGCAGCTGCGTCATGGTGGTTTGCATCACAGGTTCCCCACTGTGGGAGACGACGCAGAAGTCGCGAACTTGAGCGCTCATGTCGCGCTCCGCATCGACGCGGAGGGCGAGCGCAGGTGGTGATCGAGGGCGAGGGCAGCAGCGCACGTGGCGGGCGTGAGGATGGCGCCGCGGGTGCGCCCGAGCTCGGCGAGCCATGCGACGGCGGTGCCGGCGTCAGAGAAGTGGCGTTCGACGTGCGGCGCTGGCGTGAGCCAACGGATCGCGCGCAACGCGCCGGCCACGATGGCGCTGTCGACGACGATGGCGCTGGCGAGGCAGTCGTCGCCCTTGTTTCGTCCGGCCAGCTCGGCGATGCGCTTGCGCAGCGCGCTGTCGATGCGGGCGATGTCGTGGGTGAGGCTGAGCGTGAGGTAGGGCGCTGTCTGGCGTCCCATCCAGTCGATCGCGTCGGCCATGCGCCGCGTGTCGACGTCGGTGACGGTGCCGCTCACCAGCGAGATGCAGAGCGGAAACTGCGTCCTCTCGAAGACGTACATGCTGCCGACATCGGCTGGCGGCGGCGGATCTGAAGTGCAAGAGCATCGGCATGGCCAGTCGCAGTCGCGCGTTCGACCTCGTCCACGAAGACGATGACGTCGTCGTCGTCGACAAAGCCGCCGGCGTCTTGACCGTGCCGACGCCGAAGCGCGAGCGCTTCACCGTCGTCGATGAGGTGTCGCGCTACCTCTCGCGCGGCCCGCGCATCACCAAAGAGGCCTTTGTGGTGCACCGCCTCGATCGCGAGACGTCGGGGCTGTTGGTCTTCGCCAAGAGCCGCCGCGCCCGCGACGTGCTCGTCGAGCACTGGCGCGACCACGAGCGCGTCTACGCCGCCGTCGTCGCCGGCGTCATCAGCGTCGACGACGGCGTGATTGAGAGCCGGCTCATCACCGATGAACGCACGCTGCAGCGTCGCTCGTCATCAGACGGCGAAGGCGAGAGCGCCGTCACCCGCTTCGTCGTCAAACAGCGGCTCGACGGCGCGTCGCTGCTGGCCGTGCACCTCGACACCGGCCGCAGAAACCAGATCCGCGTGCACCTCGCCGAGCGCGGCCATCCTGTGCTGGGCGACGACCGCTACGGCGGGCTGCGGCGTCATCCGCGGTGGAACGACAAGCGCCTGGGGCTGCATGCGCGCGTGCTCGGATTTCCGCAGCCGCGCACTGGCACCCTGCTGCGTTTCGACACCGGGATGCCGGCCCCGTTCGCGGCGTTCTGTCGCTGACGCCAGACGACCCGCACCGTCGCGTTGCCGCGGCGCGTTTGGCATGCGACGTTCACCCTGTGCGGCCGCTGTTGTTGTTCTTGATGGTCTTGCTGTCGGGTGTGCCGCACCTGGTCGACGTGCTCGTCGACGCCGACAGCGCCGACGCCTGCTGCGCCGACGACGACTGCTCTCCTGTCTGCTCGGCCGGCTGCTGCGGCGGCGCCCGCGTCGTCGGCGTCGACGTCGTTGTCGTCGCCAACGTCAACGCTGCCGTCGTCGTCGAAGTGGTCGGCGACGCGCCGCTCGCGCGACCCGCCATCGCGCCGCCACCGCCCGATCGGGCCTCGGTGTTTCACCCTCCGAAAGTCTGACCGCGACGCTCGCCATCATGGGCGTTCTCGTCGTCGTCGTTCCTCTTTCGGAGCAGTGCTGTGCATTTCTTGTTGCGACCACCGTTGCTGGTGGTCTGTCTGTGGTCGACATCGTCGGCGGCGGTGACGCTGTCGTTGTCAGAGGTCGCGGCGCGAGCGCGGGCCCAGGCCGCGGGCGTGCAGGCTGCGTTGCTCGACGAAGCCGACGCCGAAGCTGAACGCGACGGCGTCGTCTTTGTCGACGACAACCCCGCCGTCACGGCCATGGCTGGTCCACGCAGCGACGCCCTTGTGCCCGATGGGCAGCTGACGCTGTCGGTGCCGTTCTCGTTCGGCGTCACCCGCGGCCGCGCGCTCGCTGCGGTCGACGCCGACGTCGCCCGCGCCCGCGCCGTC
>JANNAY010000257.1:0-6055 GCA_031384945.1 Deltaproteobacteria bacterium | reverse complement strand
GACACCATGTCGTCGTCGGGTGGTGTCTAAACAGAGGTCAGACACCAC
This sequence comes from Deltaproteobacteria bacterium, assembly GCA_031384945.1. GTDB lineage: Bacteria > Myxococcota > UBA727 > UBA727 > VGSZ01 > VGSZ01. The sequence goes on along the minus strand of JANNAY010000257.1, from coordinate 6,007 downwards.
AGCCTTACTTCAATTAGACCATGGCGCCCGGGTCTTCGAGCTGCTTCTTCAACTTGGCGGCATCTTCCTTGGACACGCCTTCCTTGACGGTCTTGTTGCCGGCTTCGACGAGGTCCTTGGCTTCCTTCAGGCCGAGGCCCGTGAGCTCGCGGACAACCTTGATGACCTGGATCTTCTTGTCGCCCGAGCCCGTGAGCTCGACGGCGAATTCGGTCTTCTCAGCAGCGGCAGCCACGGGAGCCGCGGCAACGGCGCCACCGCCACCACCGCCACCGGAGTTGGCCTTGACGCCCCAGGACTCTTCGAGGTCCTTCACGAGCGCGGCGGCTTCCATGAGGGTGAGCTTGGAGAGCTGGTCTTTGAGGGAGGCGAGATCGGACATGGTTTTCTCCAACGTTGTCGCCTGATTTGTGGTCAGGCGATATCAGGGGTTAAGGAACAGAAAGTATCTACAGAAACAGTCAGAAGCGGGCGAAGCAGCAGCGTGAGCCGAAGCTCAGGCCGCCTTCTTCTCGTCGGCGTCGTGCTTCGCTTGAAGCACGCTGGCGACGTGTTGGCCGGGAGCATTGAGCTGCGCGAGCAGCTTGCTGGCCACACCGTTGATGGTTCCCAACAGCTGCGCCCGGAGCTCGGGCAGCGAGGGCATGGCGGCGAGCGCCTTGACCTGGTCTGCGTCGAGGCGGTTGCCGCCTTGAAAGCCAGCCTTGACCTGGAACTTTTCCAGGCTCTTCTTGAAATCCGTGACGGCCTTGGCGGGCGCGACAGGGTCAGTCTTGTGCCAGGCGATCGCCGTGACTTGCTTGAAGTCATTGGCGAGGACCGACAGCTGCGTCCCCTCGGTGGCTTTCTTGGCCAGCGTGTTCTTCACGACGCGGAAATTGACTCCCGCGGTGTGAAGTTGGCGGCGAAGGTTGTCCACTTCGGAGGCGTTCAGACCCTGCACGCTCGTCAGGACCATCGCGGCGACGTCTTTGAATTCATTCTTCAGAAAAGCGAGCTGCTCTTCCTTGGTCGCGCGATCCGTCATGAGAGCCTCTTGGCTAAACATGCAAACACTTCTTCTGCGCCCCCGTCGACGACGAGGACCAACGCATCAGAAGTTGAGCCGAGATCGGGTCCGAGGTGTTCCGACTCACGTCGGGGCAACTCATATCCGCCTCGTCTCGGCCGGCTCGGCTTCAACCCCGAAGGGCGTCGACCTCATTAGTCCTCAGCAATTTCTTGCCTCGGGCACCGGCTGTCTTCGACGGGCAAGCGATCCGAAGATCACTTCCATCAGCCCGAGCGTCTAGGCGACCGGAAAAACTCAGGCAAGCGCCTTCCGCGCAAACACCAAAGTCGGGGCGAAGCCGACGACGAGGCCGGCGGCGGCGCCGACGACGCTGCCGACGCCAGTGACGGGGCACAAGAGCACGCCGAGGGCGGCGCAGACGACGGCGGCGGCGGCGAAGTCGAACCGTCCGAATCTGAGGCGCGCAAACGAGAGGCCGCCGACGACGCCGATGACGGCGCTGGCGCTGGCGCAGCCGACGCCGCACCACGAGAGGCAGAGCCCGCCGGTGCAGAGGCACTGGCCGGCCATGAGCGGTCCGACGACGAGGGGGACGCTGGCGAGGGCGGCGCCAATCAGGGCGCCGTACAGGCCGGCACGGGAGCGCCAGCCGGCGAAGGCAGCGGCGGCGACCAGGACGACGGCGACAAGGGCGGCGTCGACGACGGCGGCGCCGGCGCGGTAGGCGAAGACGCCGACGACAGCGACGACGACGGCGCGGGCGACGGCGAAGCGGACGCGGCCGAATTCGACGGCGTGGGCCAACGCCGCAGGCATCGGCGGCAGGGGGGACAGCTCAACCATGGTCTTCTCCCAACACAAGTGCGCGCAGCCGATCGATGGCCCGCTGCCGGCGTTTTCTCGACGTCGCGTCGCCCGCAGCTTCTCCGTCGAGCAGCGCGCGCAGCGTCTGCTGATCCTGCTCGTTCAAGGCGACAAAGGCGCCGACGACGGCGGCGACGTCGGCGGCGTTGTCGACGACAGCGCCCATGACGTCGGGGGCGGCGACGTCGACGTCTCTGGCTTCTTCTTTGGAGCGCGATCGCTTCTTGCGGATCGTGCGGCACTCCCAGGTCACCAGCGCCAACGCCCAACCGAGGGCCGAGCGCGTGGCGTCGAACGACGGCGCCTGCTGAAACAACTTCACCAGCGCGTTCTGCGCGGCGTCTTCCGCGTCGCCCTCGTGAAATCGGGGCGGGCGCAGGGCCTGCGCCGCGAGTTGGAGGCACGCCGGCCACAAAGCAGCAAAGACGGCGGACGCGGCGGCGCGGTCTCCGTCGCCGAGGCGGCGGAGGTCGCTTTGCAACTGGCGACGGGCCGCCGCGTCCACGTCAGCGGCTCAAGGGCAACCGCAGGCGGCGCCGCAGGGGCAGTCGGCGCCGCAGTCGCAGCCGCAGACAGCGTCGACGCCGGCCGCAAAGGCGGGGACGGCGACCAACAACGCAAGAACCAGGGTCTTCAGCTTCATGAGGTGACTCCTTCTGACGAACCTTGGGCGCCACAGCGGAATTCGTGACTCAGGACGGCGGCGCGTCGGAGAAGACGGCGCCGCGGGCCTGCTCGCTGGCGAAGTAAATGGCCTTGCGCGAGCGCATCACGTCGCCAAGGGGACGGTGTTCCACCAGACAGTTCCACGGGTCGAGGGTGGTGCCTTCGATCTCTTGGGCGACGCGTTTGCCGTCGTCGCCGAAGATGTCTTGCTGCAAGAGCGTGAGCTTCGCGACGGTCACATACGGCGTCGGCCAGTTCACGCTGGCGTCTTCGATGGGCGTGGTCTTCTCGTCGACGAAGAACTGCAGCTGCAGCTCGTGCGTGAGCGGCCCGCGCTTCAACCGGTCGCCGAAGTCTTTGCCCCAGCTGTCGGCCGCGTTGGCGTTCGTCGTCGTCGTCGCCGGCAGAAGCTTGACCCGGCACGCGTACGGGCCACAGGCGATGGGCGCCGCCGAGAAGAACGACTCATTGGCGAAGCCCGCAAACGGCGCCTTCGTCGACGCCGCCAGCGCCGCCACCTTCTTCAGCCCGCCGACGAGCCCGCGGGTCTTCACCATGTGGGCGATGAGCGAGAGCGGACCGTCGGCGAGGGCCTCGACCATGTCGATGAACGCCGCGCTCTTGGGCTCGCCGAAGACCTCGCGGTTGATGAGCGCGAACTCTTGCGTCGCCGCCGGCGTGCCGAACCCCGACGTGCCTGTGACGCCCTTCACCTTGAAGGCGTAGCCGCGGATGTCGGGGGCGCGGTCTTTGGCGTGGTCCATCGACGCGTTCGAGCAGCGGATGACGGCGTCGTAGGTGGCGGGCTTGGCGAACAGTCCGTGCGCGGCATGGGCTGGCAAGCCGCCGAGCACCTCGAAGGTCGCTTTGGCGCCGAGCAGCTGCTTGCGGTGCAGGGCGCGGCCCTTGTCGCCGTATTTGGCGTCGCGCCCCTTCTGCAGCGCGGCCATGCGGGCGCCGTACGAGGCGAAGCGGGCTTCTTCGTCGGCAGCGACGTCTTCTTTCCAGTCTGTGCTCGGCGTCATCCCGCGCATTTAGCGCGATGCCGCCAGCGCCAACAGGTGCACGGCACGACTGTCAGCGTCTGGGTTAGGGTCGGCGCCGGATGACGACCGCCGCCGACACCCGGGAGACGACGACGTTCGGGCGCTACGAGCTGCTCGAGTTGCTGGCGGTCGGCGGCATGGCCGAGATCTTTTTGGCGCGCACGCGGCTCGGCGGCATCGCCCGCACCTGCGTCATCAAGCGCATCCTTCCCGAGTACTCGAGCAACCGTCAGTTCGTCTCGATGTTCATCGACGAAGCGCGCATCACCATCGGTCTCGACCACGAGCACGTCGTCAAGCTGCTCGACTTCGGCCAGGTCGACGGCGCCTACTTCATGGCCATCGACTACGTCGATGGCTGCGACCTCGTCGACCTGCTGCGCGCCGTCAAAGCCCGCGGCGAAGGCCTGCCGCCCCTGGCCGCCGCCCACATCGCCCGCTGCATGGCCCGCGGCCTCGACGCCGCCCACAAGGCCACCGACCACAAGGGCCAGCCCATGGGCATCGTCCACCGAGACGTGAGCCCGCAAAACGTCTTCGTCGGCTGGGACGGCTGCGTCCGCATCGGCGACTTCGGCATCGCGTCGGCGAGAAACAAGCTCACGCGCACCATGCCGGGCACCGTCAAAGGCAAGTTCGGCTACATGTCGCCCGAGCAGGCCCAGGGCGGCGCCGTCGACCACCGCACCGACGTCTGGGCCGCCGCCGTCGTCTTGTTCGAGATGCTGATCGGCGGGCGCCTGTTTGCCACCGACAACCCCGTCGAGACCCTCGCCCGCGTCGTCGACATGCCGGTGCCGAACCCCTCAGACGTGCGCCCCGCCGTGCCGCCCGAGCTCGACCGCATCGTGCAGGGCGCGCTGGCCCGCCCGCTCACCCTGCGCACCGAGACGGCCGGCGCCCTCGCCCACGCCCTCGACGCCTTCATCGCCGGCCGCTTCGGCCCCAAAGACCTGCAAGAGACGCTGCCGCTGCTCGGCCTCACGCGCGCGTCGCGCCAGAAAGACAACCTCTCGTCGGTGCGCGTGCGCGGACGCCAGGCGCCGTCGTCGTCGTCGCGCACCCGCACCATCGAGCCCACCGACGCCCGGCTCAAGGTGCTGCACGACGACTTGAAGAAGAACCAGTCGATCTGGTCGCTCGTCGACATCGGCGAGCGCCACGCCGTGCTGGGGCAGCGCGCCGAAGCCGTCAGCGCCGTCAGAACCGCCGCCTACGTCTTCGCCCACCGCGGCCTGTTGGTGCAGGCCATCTGCGCGGCGCACGCGCTCAAGCCCCTCGTCGAACGCGCGGTCTTTGACGACGAGCTGCAGGTGTTGGCCCGCCTGCGCTCGCACGACCGCACGCGCCTCGTCGAGGCCGTCGCCCGCCTCGAGCACAAAGACTTCTTCGAGCTGGTGCAAGAGGCCGATCCTGCCGGCCTTGGCGTCGAGCAGACCGAGCAGACCCTGGTGCGTCACCCAGCGCCGCTGCTCGGCAGCGTGACGGCCGCTGACTTCGTGCGCGTCGGCAAGCTGGCCCGCATCGAGAAAAAGGCGCTGGGTCAAAACGTCGTCAGAGAGGGCGACAAAGGCGACGCCCTCTTCGCCGTCGGCCGCGGCCGCGTCATCGTCCACGTCGCCCCCCTCGACGACGAACCCAGCGCCAAGGGCACGCGCACCGCCCGCGTGTATTTGGGCGCCCTCACCGAAGGCGACTTCTTCGGCGAGTTCTCGTTTCTGACGCAGAGCCCGCGCAGCGCCACCGTCGAAGCCGCCAGCGACGTCGTCATCCTCAGGCTCGACCGCGTCGCCGTCGACGAGCTCGTCGCCACCGACGCCACGTTTCGCGAGCCGCTGCTCGAGTTCTACAAAGAGCGCGTCGCCGAGCTCATCCTCGCGAAGAACCCGATCTTGGGGGCCCTGCCGCCCGAAGCCCGTCGTGGTCTCATCAAGCACGCCGAGGTGCAGAAGTTTCTCGACGGCAAAGACATCGTCAAAGAGGGCGACGACGCCGACGAGCTCTTCTTCATCATCTCAGGCGAGGTCGAGGTCTACCGAAGAGACCAGGGCATGTACGTGTTCATCAACAAGCTGCACGAGGGGCAGTTCTTCGGCGAGATGGCGGCCCTGCAGCGCACGCCGCGCCAGGCCAGCGTGCGGGCCATGGGCGACGTCGAGGTCATGAGCGTCACCCGCGACGAGATCGAGCGCATCTTGAGCCTGGCCGACGACGTCAGGCGCTTGTTCGAGCGCGCCATGACCGCCCGCAAAGCCGAGACCGAAGAGCGGGTGAAAGAGACCACGCGCATCTTCGAAGGCATCTGAAACACGAATCAGCGTCGGTGCGTCTGGCCAACGGGATCGGAAGCCAGTAGAGCCCGCTGCGATGACAAAGCTGCGGACCACGTTGACCATCGGCGTCGTCGTCGTCGCCGTCA
>JANNAY010000255.1:0-3074 GCA_031384945.1 Deltaproteobacteria bacterium | reverse complement strand
GCCTGTGAGGTCTCCGTCGGAGTCATTCTGCAGCTCGTTGCTGTCGTCGGGGCAGTTGTCGTCGGCGTTGGCGAGGCCGTCGCCGTCTTTGTCGTCGTCGCAGGCGTCGCCGATGCCATCGCTGTCGAGGTCGCCCTGTTCGGCGTTGGCGACGTCGACGCAGTTGTCGACGTTGTCATCGACGCCGTCGTCATCGCCGTCGGTGTCGTCGTCGCAGGCGTCGCCGATGCCATCGAGGTCGAGGTCTTCTTGCTCGGCGTTGGCGTCGTCGGGGCAGTTGTCGTCGTCGTTGTCGACGTCGTCGCCGTCTTTGTCGTCGTCGCAGACGTCGCCGACATTGTCGCCGTCTTGGTCGCGCTGGTCGACGTTGACGTCGTCAGGGCAGTTGTCGTCGCCATCGTCGATGCCGTCGCCGTCGCGGTCGGTGCCGACGACCACAGAGACAGTGCCAGTGTCAGACAACGCACCGTCGCTGACGCTGTAGCTGAAGCTGTCGGGGCCGAGGTAGCCGTCTTCGGGCGTGTAGGTGATCGAGCCGTCGGCGTTGACGACGACCGCGCCGTGGGTCGGCTGCGTCACGATGGTCACGGTCAGCGCGTCGCCATCGACATCGACGTCGTCGGCGAGCACAGCCACGCTGCCCGCGGTGTTGGGTGCTGTGTTGAGCGTGTCGTCGCCAGCGACGGGGGCGTCGTTCACGGCGCTGACGGTGACGGTCACCGTCGATGTCTTCGTGCCGCCGTTGCCGTCGCTGACGGTGACGGTGAAGGTGTCGGTGCCGTTGAAGTTGGCGTCGGGCGTGTAGCGCACCTTGCCGTTGACGATGGTCGCGGTGCCGTTCGGCGGATCGCTGACCAGGGTCGGCACCAGGGTGTCGCCGTCGACGTCGCTGTCGTTGGCCACCACGTCGACGTCGACGCTGCCGTCTTCGCCGACGGTGGCGCTGTCGGCGACCACGTCGGGGGCGTCGTTGCCGGCGGTGACGGTGACGGTGACCGTCGACGTCGCGCTGTTGCCGTCGCCGTCGCTGACGGTGACGGTGAACGTGTCGGTGCCGTTGAAGTCAGCGTTCGGCGTGTAGCGAACCTGGCCGTTCTCGATCACCGCGGTGCCATTGGCGGGCACAGAGACGGCGCTGACCGTCAGGGTCTCGCCAGCGTCGGGGCTGCTGTCGTTGGCGAGCACGTCGACGAGCACGTCGCCGTCTTCGACGACGGTGGCGCTGTCGTCGACGGCTGTGGGGTCGTCGTTCACGGCGGTGACGGTGATGGTGACGGTGCCAGTGCTGGTGCCGCCGTTTCCATCAGAGACGTCGTAGGTGAACGTGTCGGTGCCGTTGGCGTTGGCGTTCGGCACGTAGCGCACCTGGCCGCCGACGATGCTGACGACGCCGAAGTTGCCCTGGGTGACGGCGGTGACCGTCAGCGTCTCTGTGCCGTCGGGGACCGACGAGTCGTTGGCGAGCACGTCGACGTCGACGCTGCCATCTTCGTCGACGGTGGCGCTGTCGTTGGCCGCGGTGGGCGCGTCGTTGATCGGGTTGACGGTGACGGTGACGCTGCCGCTGGTCTCGACGCCCGACGGATCGCGCGCCGTGTAGTTGAACGTCGCCGCGCCGTTGAAGTTCGCGGCCGGCGTGAAGGTCACGCTGCGGCCGTCGGCGGCGATGACGGCGCTGCCGCCGACGACGTTGCTGACGCTGCCGACGACGAGGGCGTCGCCGTCGACGTCGCTGTCGTTGGCCAAGACGTTGACGACGACGCTGCCGTCTTCGTCGACGACGGCGCTGTCGTTGGCTGTGATGGGGGCGTCGTTGACGGCGCTGACGTTGATGACGATGTCGTCGACGTCGCTGGCGGTGCCGTCGCTGCTGCTGACGCGCAGGTTGGCCGCGCCGTTGAAGTCGCGGTTGGGCGCGAACGACAGGCCGTTGAGCGCGGCGTTCACGGCGAGCTGTGAGCCGCTGATGACGACGCTGGCGGTGCCATCGCCGGTGACGCTGGTCAGGCCGGCGGCGCTGCCGAGGGTGATGGTGCCGTTGGTGCCGGTGAGGGTGACGGTGACGTCGCCGCCCTCGACGTCGGCGACGCTGATGGCGTTGCCGTTGACGGTCGAGAAGGCGCGCGGCGTGTCTTCGGCGGTCGCCTGGGTGCCGGGCACGCTGTTCACGGGCCCGTCGTTCACAGCGACGACATCGATGGCGACGGTGTCGGTGTCGGTGAGCACACCGTCAGTCGTGGCGACCTGCAGCGACGCCGCGCCGTTGAAGTTGGCGTTGGGCAAGAAGCCCAGCCCGTTCAGCGCGTTGTTCACGTCGGTCTGCGTGCCGGTGAGCGTGACGAGCGCCGTGCCGTTGCCGGTGACGACCAGGTTGGCGATCGAGGCCAGCGTGACTGCGCCGTTGGTGCTGGTGAGGGTGACCGTCACGTTGCCGCCGTCGACATCGACGACGCTGATCGCGTTGCCTGTGCCTGCGGAGAAGACGCGGGTCGTGTCTTCGTTGGTCGTCTGCGTGCCCGGCACGGTGTTGACGGGCGCGTCAGCCACCGGCGTCACGTTGACGGTGACGGTGTCGGTGTCGGTGAGCGCGGCGTCGCTGGTGGCCACGCGCAGCGACGCGGCACCGTTGAAGTTGGCGTTCGGCACGAACGACAGGCCATTCAGCGCGGCGTTCACCTGGGCGAGGGTGCCGGCGATCGTCACCGTGGCGGTGCCGTCGTTTGTCACTGCGGCGCCGCTGCCGCCAGCGACGGCGGCGGTGCCGTTGGTGGCGGTCAAGACGACGCTGACGCTGGCATTGTCGACGTCGGTCACGCTGATGGCGTTGCCGTTGCCTGCAGAGAAGACGCGGGCGACATCTTCGTCGGTCGTCTGCGTGCCGGGCACGGTGTTCACCGGCGCGTCGTTCACGTCGATGACGCTGATGGCGATGGTGTCGTCGTCGCTGAGACCGCCGATCAACGCGTCGCTCGTCTGCACGCGCAGGGTCGCGCCGCCGACGAAGCCGGTGTTGGGTGAGTAGCGCAAGCCGTTGAGCGCCGCGTTCACCGCCGCCTGGCTGCCGTTGAAGCTGA
>JANNAY010000254.1:0-2999 GCA_031384945.1 Deltaproteobacteria bacterium | reverse complement strand
CCACCGAGCCGCCGCCGCCGCCGGCCGAGGGCGAAGAGCCAGAGCTTGGTGAGGGCGCGTCGCAGAAGGTGCTCGGCGCGCTGCTCGGCTACTGGCGCGTGGTCGGACTGACGACCGAAGACGCCGAGAAAAACCGCATCGACGCCTTCAAGCGCGAGCCGGTCTACCTGCCATTTCCGCTGGGGCAGCTCGACGAGCGGCTCGCCGATCTCGACGTGCGCGTCGACGCCGGTGGCACGCTGGTGCCCAACACCAACCCGCTGTTGCGCGCGGTTCTGATTCACGAAGGCAGTGTCGATGGACCGACGGTCGACAAGATAAAGAAGGGAGAGACGTACTTCTTTGCCCCGCGCATCGATGATCGATCTTTGCAGGTATATGGCTCGCTGAAGGCCGATTTGAGTGGCATTGATGTCACCGATCCCGAGAGCCTGCAGGCCCTGACCGTCGACGACCTGCTGCTGCGCTTCCAAAAAGAAGAGCGCTGCGAGGTGCCGCTGTTCAATTGGTATGTGAGCGCAGGTTCGCTGCGCCGTGAAATCACTCTCGATGAGAGCGTCATCACCGGCACCTTCGACGAGCGCGGCGTGGCGTGTCCGCCCGTCGAAGGCGACGTGCGCGCGCCCGAGGCCGAGTACACGGCGCCCACCGGCGACGACACAGAAGACCCCGAAGACGTCTTGCCCGACGACGGCGTCGTGCACGGCTGGGTCGTCTTGCGCGATGGGCGCGGCGGCACCGCGGTGCGCAGCTTCGACCTCGAGCTCGAATAGGTTCATCGCCTTGAAAGACAGACTGCGCGCCGGCGATCTGATTCTCGATCGCGAGTTTGATGACCTTTTGCCAGCACACATCTCGCAGCTTTCATCAGCGTATTGGACGCCGATCGTCGTCGCAGTCGCTGCGGCGGCCTTCTTGACGGAAGGTCGCCCATCTGCGCGGCTGCTCGACGTCGGTTGCGGTCCCGGAAAGTTCTGCGCCATCGCCGCCGCCAGCACCGGCGCGCACTGTCATGGCGTCGATCGCAGCGAAGAGCTGGTTCGTGTCGCACGTGACGTCGCCGAGCGGCTCGGCCTCTCGACGGCGCATTTTCAGGTGGGGGACGCGCTGCGCCTCGATTGGCAAGAATTCGACGGTTTTTACTTCTACAATCCATTCTCAGAATTGATTCCAGACATCACTCGGCCAAGCGACAGTGTTCGCACCAGTTATGGGTATTTCGCCCACAGCGTACGAGCGGCAACAGAGAAGCTGTACCTGATGCCTGTCGGCACACGCGTGGTCACCTTTCATGGCATCGGCGGCCAATTGCCCGGCAGCTACAAGCTCGTGGGCCACTCGGTGGTGAGCGCTGGAGACCTCAGGTTCTACGTCCGGGGCGCTGGCGCCGACGCCGATGGGCCGGCGAGTGCTTGCTGATCCCTGAGGCGAGGCCGGCGCGAAGTTGACTCCGGCCGCAGAAGTGCGCGATTTCAGAGCACTTTTCGACTGCGCGGAGGCTCACATGAAGATCGTCGTCGTCGGTTCTGGTGCGCGTGAACACGCCCTTGCTTGGCGGCTCGCTTGCGGTGCGGGCAACACGCCGCGCGCCGATCGCGAGGTTGTCGTGGTGCCGGGCAACCCTGGCATCGCGCGCTTCTTCAAGTGCCGCAGCATCGAGAACTACGCGGGGCGGCTGCGCGAAGGCGTCATGAGCGTGATCGTCGACGAGCAGCCCGACTTCGTCGTCGTCGGCCCTGAGTCGTTCATCGATCAGGGCATCGTCGACGCGTGCCTGACGTGGGGCATGCCGTGCTTTGGTCCGACGGCGGCGGCCGCCGGGCTCGAGTCGTCAAAGGCCTTCATGAAAGAGGTGGTCAACGCCGCCGGCGTGCCCACCGCCGAGTTCGTCGTCGTCAGAGACGCCGGCGACGCCGACGCCTTCATCGACGCCAGAGACGGCCGCGTCGTCGTCAAAGCCGACGGCCTCGCCGCCGGCAAAGGCGTCGTCGTCTGCGACGACACAGCCGACGCCAAAAAAGAAGTGCGCAGCTTTCTCGGTGTGGCGGGCGAGCGCCCACGCTTCGGCGAAGCGTCGCGCGTCGTCGTCGTCGAAGAGAAGCTCTTTGGCGATGAGCTCTCGGTCTTCGCGCTGTGCGACGGCGACAACGCCGTCATTCTCGGCGCTGCCCGCGACCACAAGCGCCTGCGCGACAACGATGAAGGACCCAACACCGGCGGCATGGGCGCCGTCGGCCCCCTCGACGAGAGAGACGGCGTCAGCGCCGCGTTTCTCGAAGACATTCGCCAGCGCTTCATCTTGCCGACGTTGAAAGAGATGAACGCGCGAGGCGCTCCGTTCAGAGGCGTGCTGTTCGCGGGGCTGATGGTCGACGAGGGCGTGCCGACCTTGCTCGAGTACAACGTGCGCTTCGGCGATCCTGAAGCCGAGGTGTTGTTGACGGCCTTTGACGTCGACTTCGCGCCGCTCTTCTTGACCATCGCCGAGAAGAAGCCGCTGCCCAAAGGCCTGACCTTCAAGACGAAGCACAAGGCCGCTGTCGTCGTCGTCGCGGCGCCCGGCTACCCCAACAACCCCGACACCGGCGGACACATCGCCGGCATCTACGCCGCCGAGCGCCAGTACCAGTCTCGCGTCTTCTGCGCCGCCGTTGGCACCGCGCGTTTGGCAGATGGCGGCGGCGTCTTCACCGTCGACGGCGGCCGCGTCCTCGCCGTCGCCGGCCGCGGCGACTCTTTCGACGCCGCCCTCGACCGCGCCTACCGCGCCGTCGATCAGCTGAGCTTCGAGGGCATGCAGGTGCGCCGCGACATCGGTCGCAGCGTGCGCAGCAAGGGCTGATGCGCGTCCTTCCGTTGCTGCGCGGCGCGCGCTGCTTGAAGGCCCCCCTGGCCCCCCGAAACCGGGGGTAAATCGAGCCCCGCGGCATCGTCGAGCGCTCGGCACTCCAGGCTGCGTCGTCAATCGCGACTTCCCCCCGGTTTCGGGGGGGCAGGGG
>JANNAY010000253.1:0-1945 GCA_031384945.1 Deltaproteobacteria bacterium | reverse complement strand
TTTCGCTGGTCGAAGATCCAGAGCGTCGACGTCAAGAACCGCATCGTCTACGCCGCGCAGGGCGAGGGCAAAGAGCTCGTCGCTGTGCACTACGACCACCTCGTCTATGCGCTCGGCAAGGTCTCTGACTTCTCGTCGATGCCCGGCGTCGCCGAGCACGGCCTGGCGATGAAAGACCTCTCCGACGCGTTTCGCCTGCGCAACCATGTCTTTCGCTGTCTCGAGCTCGCCGACGTCGAAGACGACGTCGACGAGAAGAAGGCGCTGCTCACCTTCGTCGTCGCCGGCGGCGGCTTCAGCGGCGTCGAGACCATCGGCGAGCTGTCTGAGCTGCTGCACAAGTGCACGAAGCAGTTCAAGAACATCGACAAGAGCGAAATCAGGATGGTGCTGATCCACTCGCGCGACTCACTGCTGCCTGAAATGCCGACGAAGCTCGGCAAAAATGCAGAAGTTGTACTGCGCAAGCGCAACGTCGAAATGCTGATGAATGCCCGCGTCAAGGCGGCGACACCCCAGGCGGTCTACTTGTCGACTGGGCAGGTCGTGCCGACGCGCACATTCATCTGCACCGTGGGCAATGCGCCCAACCCGGTTGTCAAAAAAATGATCAAAGAAGACGGCTTCGCAGAAGGCAAAGTCGGCGGCCGCGGCATCGGCGTTTTTGAGGCAGATCTCGAGCTTCAATGCACCGGTCAAACTCACTACTGGGCGGTCGGTGACTGCGCTGGCGTTCCGAACCCCACCGTCGCGGGCGAGCTGTGCCCGGCGACGGCGCAGTTCGCGATCCGGCAGGCGAAGACCTGCGCGAACAACATTCTCGCGACCATCGATGGCAAGCCGCAGAAGCGAAAGAAGTTCGCCTTCAAGGCCCTCGGCTCGCTGGCGTCGTTGGGCAATCGCGCCGCTGTCGCCGACATGATGGGCTTTCCACTGACGGGCTTTCTCGCCTGGTTCGCCTGGCGCACGGTCTATCTCTCGAAGCTGCCGGGCATCGTGCGCCGCCTGCGCGTGACGATCGATTGGACCCTCGACCTGTTCTTTCCTCGCGACATCACGCAGCTGCAGTCGATGCGCAAAGAGAAGCTGCGCGTCGACCACTATGAGCCCGGCGAGATGATCATCAACGACCGCGAGATTGGTCGTGAGCTCTTTGTCATTCAGACGGGCGAGGTTGAGGTCTTCAAGCGCAACAGCAGCACTGGCGCGGCTGAGACCATCGCGACGTTGTCGGCGGGTGAGGTCTTCGGTGAGAAGGCTTTGCTCACCGACACGCCACGCACGGCGTGTGTTCGCGCGAAGACCTCCGTCGACGTTCTCGTCGTCGGGCGCACCGACTTCAAGGCGCTGGTCGACCGCTTTCCGGTGCTTGACGACCACTTCGATGAGATGTTGAAGAAGCGCTATCCCAACGATGTCGACAAAGACGTGAAGATCAAGACCATGGTCGCCGACGCCGTCACGCTGCCGCGGTGATTGGCTTGTTGGTGGCGCTGTCGCTGGCGCCTGCGATCCCGAATCTCGACGACGATCATGAGGCTGATGTCTTTCGGCCGTCGTCGCACAGCAGCCGGGCGAAGCTGCGTATCAGCCGGTGCGGGCGGTGATTGATTTGCCGAAGCGCGATTTTTTTCTCGGCGAGACGATCCTCGCGCGACTGCTCGTGATGGATACGCCGGACGAGACGCCGCAATTTGTCGCGAACGTAGGTAAAACGAGCGGGACGGTGGTTTTTCACCCCGAGTTGCGGACGCGACGCGAGCAATTCACATGGGAGGGAAAAGCGGGGAGCGGTTTGGTGATGCCTTTGCAAATCACGCCGATTGCGGAGGGCGAATGTGAGTTAAACTGCGAGGTGAGCGTCCACATCCAGAAGCTCGATCCGGTCGGGCAGCGCAGTGGTTTCAGCGCGCAGCAGACGATCATGACGCAGCCGGTGATCCTG
>JANNAY010000244.1:0-7606 GCA_031384945.1 Deltaproteobacteria bacterium | reverse complement strand
CCGCGACTCGCGGGCCAACAGCGCCTTCTTTCTCTCGACACCCCAGCGGTACCCCGACACCGCGCCGTCGCTCTTCACCACGCGGTGACACGGAATCGCGATGGCGATCTTGTTGGCGGCGCAGGCGCCGGCGACGGCTCTGACGGCGCTGTCGTCGCCGACAGCGCGGGCGACGTCGGCGTACGACCGCGTCTCGCCCGCCGGAATCCCGCGCAGCGCCTGCCACACGCGCTGCTGAAACGCCGTGCCTCTGACGTCGAGCGGCAGGTGCCAGCCGCGGCCGGGGTCGTCGACGAAGGCGACGACCCCGGCGACGTCGGCGGCGTCTGCGTGGTCAGCGACAACGACGTCGGCGCCGAAAAAACGCTCACGCAGATCGGCGGCGAGGGTCGCTGCGTCGTCGCCGAGCAGCAGGCAGCACACGCCCTTGTCGGTGCGCGCGACCAGCACGACGCCGAGGCTGCACGGCGCGGTCGTGAAGCGGATGCGCTCGCCCTGCCCTGCTTTGCGGTAGCGCTGCGGCGTCATGCCGAGCGGCGCGGCGTGCAGGCGCGACGACGACGACATTCCTGCTTCGTAGCCCGCGGCCGTCACCGACGACGACGACGACGGCGACGCCGACGACGATGAGGACGGCGTCAGCAGGGCCTGGCGCAGCCGCTCTTCTTTGCGCTGGCGCACCCAGGCGCCAGGCGTGAGGCCCGTGACGGCGACGAACACGCGGTGGCAGTGGTGGCGCGAGACGCCGACGGCTGCGGCGATGGCGGCGAAGTCGACGGCTGGTCCTTCGCTGGCGGCATCGTCGAGGGCGGCGTCGATCAGGGCGATGGCGCGGGCGACGAGCGCGGTCTGCTGCTCTTCCTTCGGCGCCTGCGTCGGCGTGCACCGTTTGCACGCGCGAAATCCTGCGGTTTCAGCGTCTGCTGTTGTGGCAAAGAAACGCACGTTCTTGCGCAGCGGCGTGCGCGCCTTGCAGCTCGGACGACAAAACACACCCGTGCTCGTGACGCCGTAGAAGAAGCCGCTGGCGCTGCGGGCGACGACGGCGGCGTAGCGGGCGTCGTCGTTGGCGTCGATGTCGTTGACGAAGAATGCGGCGGCAGAGTTGTCGTCTTGCTCCACCATGAATGTGCCTTCCATGTCTGCTCCCTTGCGATGTGCCTGCAAGGTGCCCGGTCGCGGCGCAGCCGACACTCCGCCCGTTGCTCGGCAATTCAGGGCGTGGCGGCGGTGCCTGCGTCGGCGGCGGCGGCTGCTGCTTCTTGCGCGGCGTTGGCGCGCTTCATCAGCTCGTCGAGCGTCGGCGCGTGCTTCCTCGGCGTCGGTGGTGGTTCGTCGTCGGCGGCGTCGAGAGCGGCGTCGACGACGCCGGCGTCACCCTGCTGCGCGCGCTTCATCAGCTCGTCGAGGGTCGGGGCCTTTTTGTGCGCCGGTCCAGCATCGCTGACGTCGACGGGGTCGTGCTGGGGGTCATGATGGGGCTTCTCGTGCGCGGGCTTCTGCACAACGCGGTGGCCGTCCCAGGGAAAGGCTTCCCACACGGCGAGGCCGTCGCGAGCATTCAAGATGCCCTTCGAGAAGGTCGGGACCATGATGAGGCCCAAGAGCGCGACGCAGACGATGCCCAACGTCGGCAACACCGACCGGGCGACGTCGCCAAACGGACGGCGAAAGATGGCGGCGCCGACGAAGAGGTTCGTCGCCACTGGCGGCATCAGGTACCCAATCTCCATGTTGACGACGAAGACGACGCCGAAGTGGATGGGGTCGATGCCGTAGACGTTCATGGCGATGGGCGCGAGCAGGGGCGCGAACACGAGCGTGGCGCTCACGCTGTCCATCAAGGCACCGATGAAGACGAGGGCGATGTTCACGACGACGAAGAACATGAAGGGCGAGAGCCCGGCCGAGCGCAGCCACTCGCCCATGTGCTCGGCCGCTTCGACCTCGGCGAGAAAATCGTTGAGACCGAAGGCCAGCACGACGATGAGCAACAAAGATCCCATCAAAATCGCGCTTTCATACAACGCATCAAACAGCGCCTTGTAGCTGAGCTCGCGGTGAACGAAGACGCAGACGATGACGGAGTAGACGAGGGCGACGGCGCCAGCTTCGGTGGGTGTAAACTGCGTGTAGATACCAACCAGAATGATAATAGGAAGTGCGAGTGCAAAGGCGCCTTCTTGCAGCGACTTCACGACGTTTGTCCACGAGAACGGCTCGCGCGACTCGGGGTACTTGAGGCCGACGATGACGGCGTAGGCGGCCAACAGCGCCGAGATGCCGAGGGCCGGCACGAGCCCTGCGATGAAGAGGTCGGTGGGATCGACCGCGGCCTGTCCCGACACGCTGATGGCGTAGATGAGCATCGCGATCGACGGCGGCACCAGGCAGCCGAGTGAGCCCGCCGTCATCAGCAGTCCCATCGCCGCCTTCTCTGGGTACTTGTGCTCGACGAGCGCGGGAAACAGGATCGTGCCGACGGCGACGAGCGTGACCGGCGAGCTGCCGCTGATGGCCGCGAAGATGATGCTGGCCAACACGGCCGCGACCGCGAGACCGCCGGGCAACCAACCGACGAACGCGCGCGCGATGGCGACCAGCCGACGGGCCATTCCTCCCCGCGTCATCACCGTGCCGGTGGCCACGAACAACGGGATCGACAAAAACACATGTTTCGTCGTCAGACCTTCGACCTTGTTGATGATGCGAACGAGCAAGTTGATGTCGGCGCCCTCACCGAGGATCAACATGAAGCACAGCATCGTGGCCGCACCGACGACGACGAACAGCCGCGCGCCGAGCAGCACCAGCACAACGACCGCGATGAGCACAACAGCGAGACCGAGGCTCATTGCGACACCTCAGTCGACGTTGAATTCTCAGTCGTAGCAGTGTCCATCCCAATCATGTGCATGGCGTCGTCTTGTTCGACCTTGCCGCCGAAGCTCTCGATCGCCTGGGCGACGAAGCGCGCGGCCATCAAGCCGAAGCCGAGCGGCATGACCAAAAACGCGATCCACTTGGGCACCGGCAAGTCGGGGTAGATGCCGCCCGCGCCGTCGGTGTCTTGCCAATCGCCGAAGTGCGCCTTGATGCTGATGACGGCGAGCACGGCGAGGATGGCGCAGAACACCGCGGTGACGACGTTGCCGACGCCCTGAATGATGGGCAGCCACTTCGCCGGCCACAGCTTGCTGCCGAGGTCGAGCGCGAGGTGACGGCGCTCGTGCGTCGCCAGGCTCGCGCCGATCAAGCCCGTCCACAGCATGAGCACGAGCCCCAGCGTCTTCGACCAGACGAGGCCGTTGGGCAGCACGACGACGAAGACCTTCAAGGCGACGAAGCCGGCGACGACGATGGCGACGGCCTTGAGCCACGCTGTCACGCCGCCCGCTGCTGCGACGCCGGCCACGGAGCGCGCGCGCATGGCCAGCGCGCCGCGCACGGTGCCCACCCAGATGGCGAAGACGACGACGCCGCCCACGACGACGCCGGCGTCGGACTCGCCGAAGACGCGCTGCGAGAGTCCGCCGCGCGTCGACGAGACGCGGTGCGCCACGTCGAGAAACACCACGAGGCCCATCACGGCCATCGCCACGCCCACGAACTTCTTTTCGATGTCAGCGAGCTTGTCGGACCAGGACCTGGTCGGCTTCGTCGTCGTCGCGGTCACTGCTTCACTTCTTCTTCAGGGCGGCTTCGATCTTGGCGTAGAGCGCCTTTTCGTTGGCCGACATCTTCGACAGCGCGTCTTTGCGAGCGACCGCGCCAGCCGCTTCAAAGGCGGCGCGGCCAGCGGGGTCGAGGGTGGTGACGACGACGCCCGACTCTTTGAGGCCTTCGATGAGGATGGGATTCATCGCGCGCACATTGGTGCGCAGCTTCTTTTCGATGCTCAGGCCGGCGGCATCGAGCGCGGTCTTCACGTCAGCGGGCCAGGCGTCCCACGAGGCTTTGTGGAACAGGATCGCCGCTGGCTGGTAGATGTGCTCGGAGACGGTGATGTACTTGGTCGCGGTGTGCCACGAGGCCGCAAACGTATACAGCAGCGACTGATCATAGCCGTCGACGGTGCCGGTCTGCAGCGCGTGCAGGGCCTCTGTCGTCGGGATCGGTACGGGCGCGGCGCCGAGAGCGCGGTAGAGCGCCAGGTGAACGGCGCTCTCTTGCGAGCGCATTTTCTTGCCCTTCAAATCGGCGGGCGTCTTGACCTGAAAGTTACCGCCGAAATTGCGGTAGCCGTTCTCGGACCAGAAGCCGAAGTGCAAGCCGCGGTCGTCGCTGTACTTCTTGATGTCGTCGCGGATGACGTTGTCGAGGACGTTGTCGGCCTCGGCGAAGCTCTTGAACAGGTAGGGCATCTCGAGCACGTTGAGCTCGGGGATCTGCGACGCCAACGAGCCGGTCGACGCGCCCACCGCTTGAATCTGCCCGCGCTTGCAGGCGAGCACGCTCTCGTTCTCGTCGCCGAGGGCGCCACCGAGAAAGAGCTTGATCTTCAGCTTGCCGGGGGCGCCGGCTTCGGCGATCTTTTTGTATTCTTGCAGCGCCTGGGCCCACGGCGAGCCGTCGGGCGCGACGGTGGCGAGCTTGATGGTGACGACGTCTTTGGCGTCTTCGGCAGCGGCAGATCCCGCAGAGACGAGGGCGCCGACGAGGACGAGGAACGCGAGCGAGCGGTTCAACAACATGTGGGGATGCTCCTTCTCAGCTCTGACGTTCAGAACAGCTCATCGATTTTGGCCAGCAGCTTCTTCGCTTTTTGCTGCTCGAGCGCGTTCTCGGGCGCGATCTCGGGGTCGACGTTGGCGTCGGCGGCGATGACCTCGTTGAGCAGCGTCTCGAACTTCTTCTTACCGTCGGCGACGCCATCGCCGTCGGTGTCTTTCTGCAGCTTCGGGCACAAGAAATCGGCGTAAAGCACTTTGTTGCCCAAATAGTTGGGAGCCAGGGAGATGGCCTTTTCAAAGTTCTCTTGCGACTTCTCGAGCGAGCCACCAGCGATGCCCGAGGTGGCCGCCTCGTAGCCGCCGAAGTAGCGCCATGTCGCCGCGTAGAAGAACAAGGGCTCGCCCTCGAGGCTGCGCACCTGGTCCATCGTTGCCTTGAGCGCGTCTTTGTACTTGAGGCGGGTGGCGAAGCCTTTGCTGGCTGCCCATTTGCCGAGGTTCGCAGCATACCAGTACATAGCAGGCACCGAATCTTTGCCGGCCAATTTAATTGCTTCAGCGTGGGGCTTGCCCCCCTGCTTGGCGGCCACGTACTCGGGCGCGCTGAGCTTCAGCGCTTCGGTCGCCCAGTCGAGACCGATTTGGTACTCGCTGTCGCGCGCTTCGACGTTGTCGGCGAGGGCGTAGTGGCCGTCGCCCAAGAGGTAGTGACCGCGGGCCAACTTGGTGAGCAGCTCGGCGCTGGGCGCGAGCTTGACAGCCTCTTCCCACTTCGCGAGGCCTTGCTTGAGCTGCTCTTGGTTGCCGCGATCGGCCCACAGCTTGTCGCCGTCAGCGACCAGCGACTCGGCCTGCGTCTTTTCTTCAGCCGTCGCCGTCTTCTCGAGCTTCGTGCCGAGCTTCTCATCGTAGGTGGTGGCGCAGCCGCCAATGCCGAGAACGACGACGACGATGGCGGACGAGGCGATGACGCGCATGGGAGAACCTCCAAATGGGGACGGTCTTGATAGACCAGATGGCCCGCGATCAACAGTGGCGTCGGCGTTACGTTGCCGCTGGCGGCCGCCCGTGGCAGCGTGCGCGTCCCTACATTTTACCCAGGCAGAATCATGACCAAGGTTAACTTCTACTTGCCACCGATGGGCCTGATTCACACACCCATGGGAATCGACGGTGAAGGCGAGGTCGAAGCCACACCAGAAGGCCTGAAGCTGACGGGCGCGCGCAAGTGGCGCAGCGGCGGTGGCGTCGCCGGCTTCGGCTTCTTCGTCGGCGCCATCGCCGGTGGCGTCGCCGCAGGCTTCGTCGGCGCCGTCGTCGGCTGCATCGCCGGCGCCGTCGGCCTCTACGCCCTCGGCCGCAAGCTCTCGCCGCCCAAGACCGACCCCGTCGTCATCCCCTGGGATCGCGTGGCGTCGTTGGAGCTCGATGGTCCTCACGCCTCGTTCGTCAGCCGCGGCAAGCCGGCAGGACAAGTGTGGTTCTTCCCGCAAGACGTTACGCCTTCATTACCACCTGGGACGGCGGCAGCCCCGCCCAATGCTGTTGCATTGCGCAAGGCGGCGAACCTGACTTTGATCAGTGAGCTTCGCGCTGTCGGCGAAGCCACCGGCGCCAAGATCTCTGGACGCCGCTGACCCCCTACTTGAGCGCTGCGTCGAGCGCCGTCGCCAGCTCTTTGCTGTCGGGCGCCGTGCCTGAATCGAAGCGTCCGAGGTAGCTGCCGTCGCGGCCGACGATGAACTTGGCGAAGTTCCACTTCACCGGTCCTTTGCCCTCGCTGGTGAGCCACGCGTAGAGCGGCGCGGCGTCTTTGCCGTTGACGTCGACCTTCGAGAACATGTCGAAGCTCGTCTCGTACTTCGATGTGCAGTACTCATGAATCTGCTCGTCGCTGCCCGGCTCTTGCGCGCCGAACTGGTTGCACGGCACGCCGATGACCTCGAGCCCTTGCGCTTTGCGCGCGCGGTAGAGGTCTTCGAGCCCGTGGTACTGCGGCGTGTATCCGCACTTCGAGGCCACGTTGACGACGAGCAGCACCTTGCCCTTGTAGTCGGCCAGCTGCTTCGGCTGTCCCTTGATGGTCGTGAGTGAAAAGTCGTGAGCGCTGGTCATGCCCGCAGCTTCTCCATCGGTGACGGCGGGTGCAAGCGATCGCTCGCTCGGGCAGACTGCGGCGATGCGGCTCTTGCCGGCCTTGCTCCTCGTCGTCGTCGCGTGTCCGCGGTTGCCTGCGGCCACCTGCGAGCGCGATGGCTGCCCGCCTGACCTTTTGTGTGTCGATGGCTTGTGCGTCGGCGTCGTTGTCGAAGGCGAGGGCGACGTCGTTGGCGAAGGTGAAGGCGAAGGCGAAGGCGAAGAAGGCGAAGGCGACGTCGTCGGCGAAGGAGAAGGCGAAGAAGGCGAGGGCGACGCAGGCGAGGGCGAGGGCGAATTCTGCGAGGCCGACCGCTGCGGCGTGCGCTTTCCATCCGGCGAGCCGAGCCACCTTGCCGGCGTCGAGCTGCCCCTCGGCGCCGACGTCGACGTCGACCGTTGCCTCGCCGAGATCGACACCGACGAAGACGTCGACGGGTCCAACGTCTTTTGCGACGTGCTCGTGCCCGTCATTCACGTCCCACAACCCGCAGGACCCGAGCTCGCGGTCTACGTCTTCCGCACGTTGCGCATGGCGTCGTCGAACGTGCTGTTCTTCGGCGACCGTGCCCCGGTCATCGTCGTGCACGGCGATGCGCTGCTCAGCACGGTCATCGAGACCCAGGCGGCATTGCCGAGCTGCGCGGGTGGGCTCGGCAGCGAGAGCGAAGAAGGCGGCGGCGGCGGCGGTGGCGGCGCCAATGGCAGCGGCGGTGGCGACGGTGGCGGCAGCCCTGGCAGCGGACAACTGCCGTTGCGCAGCGACGCCGGCGTTCTCGTCGGCGGCTGCAGCGGCG
>JANNAY010000142.1:0-2024 GCA_031384945.1 Deltaproteobacteria bacterium | reverse complement strand
GGTCGAGCACGAGGTCGTTGCGGCGCGCTTCGAAGAGGACGCGTCGGTAAAGACGGAGCCCGTTGTCGCGCCCCACGAGATCGCCCGACGATACGCGCTCGACGAGCTCTGCGGCGTGCGCATCGACCAACTCGCGGAATCCCGCGGCCGGGAGACCGTAGCCTTCGGCATTGAGCAGCACCTCGAGAATCGAAAAGGTCGGCGGCATGCAGTCGCCGATGAATCTCTTCACAAACGAGTAGCTGCGAAGACTCGTTTGCAAAGATGCAACAATCGCGTCACGCGTCGTCTCTCGGTCCGCGTTCGACGCCGCCTCCAGACGTTCCAAATCCTCGTCGGGCAAGTCGCGAATCAATTCAGCGAGACGCATTTTTTCTCCATTACAAAAGGGGCAAAGCCGACAACAATTGGTTGCTTCGATCGACGATCGCTTCGACACCAGAGAGGTCCACGCGGAAGCTCACGGACTTGACCGCCGTTGGCATCGGTCCCGGTGGCCGCGGGACGCTCGTCGCCTGGTAGAGACGCAGGCTGGTCAGGGCTGCCTCAGGCGAGAACCGCAATTCGTCTGCCTGTGCCCAGTCGTCGCCGATGGCCGAGGCGACGATGCGCGCCGCACGATGGCGAAGCTCGAAGCCGTTCAAGCGGCCGAGCAGCTCCTCACGCATGTCGAAGACGCTCACCCCCGTCGGCTCTGCCTCGAGCAGCAGGGACGCGATCGTCGTCTTCTCCGGCGACGTCTCGACCTGCTGCAGCGAAAATTCGTGCTCACGCAGTTGGCGCGTTGAACTCTTGACCTCGAGCCGGGCGTCGCCGGCGACGAAGTCGTGAACCTCCATGCTGTCTGAGTGCCAAGCAGCAACAAACAATGATGGGTCGGCTGAGCGCACAACGAGGAAGAGTTCGGCCCAGAGGCCTTGAATCGACTGCGACCCGCGCCGTTGCAGCGTCCGGAACAACTCGAAAACCTCGACTGCTGCGTCAGCGATTATGGCGGGCGCAGCGTCGAGCGGGAGAATCTGCACGATGCGCAGGAACTGCCGGACAAGGCCGTCGTCGCCACCCGTGCAGCTCAAGACCACATAAGAACCTGACTCGCTTCCCTCGTCGGTGCGAATGGTGAGCTTGCGGGAAGGAACGAATTCCACATGCGCCGTGCGGAGACGAAACCGATCTTCGGCGTCGCCATCGTCGTCCCTCCGAACGAGCAAAGCCGCGCCGCCGTCGGCGAGCCGCGCGATGCGAGCAACGCCAGAAATCTGCGTGGCCGTCCACGTTTGCGGCACAGCCGGGACTTCCAGCACCTGCCACGTCGACAACAAATCCCTCATGAACTCGATCCCGTTCTTTGGATCAAATAGTCCTGCAGCTGCGCATTGTCCGGGAAGTGCAACGCGACCGTCGGGATGTCATCAGCGACAGTTGGTCCGTTCGCCGTGGCGCCCATCACGGTGATGTTCAATCGATGCAACTGAAGCGTAACAACTGTTGGGTCGCGCAGAGCGGCATCGCCCGCGTATTTGTCACCCTTCGCGCGACGGCCCTCAAAAAGTTGAGCAACTTGGTTGCGGTCATTCTGGCCACGACGTCGGCTCCCCTTCTCGCCGTTGATGGCGATGACCTGACAGCGCGCCTCTGGGTCCCCCTTCAGCAGCTGGCCAAGCCACATCACGATGCCGAGCCAGTTCGAGACGTCGCCTTCGAAGCACAGGTACTCCACCACGAAGGCGTCGAAGACTTCTCGCAGTGAGATTTCTGTGACCACATGCTCTGCGTGATTAGGATGCTTTTGCCATCCTTCTTTTCCGCAGAGTTCGAGTAGCTTTCTCGTCGTGTCCCGGTTCCGTTCCAGCTGCGCCGGCGTCCCATGGTGTGGGGAGCGTTGCTGAAACCAACTTCCGAGCTCGACGCGATCGATGGGGTCGGACAGAACGCTTGGTCGCGTCGGCTTCATGCGCTGGTCAAGCAGGAAAGCACGCTGCCACTCGCGCAGCGGCTTGCCTTGGTGCCGCTTCAGCTGGTCG
>JANNAY010000133.1:0-4566 GCA_031384945.1 Deltaproteobacteria bacterium | reverse complement strand
CGTCGAGCACGGTGGCGAGCACGTCGCGGGTGCCGACGACGCCGTCTTCGGCTTCCATTCTGTCGTTGGTGTGTCCGATCAATTTGCCGGCTTTGGCGACGACGCCGCCCATCATCACCAGCGCCTGGTTGCGGGCCGGATCGTTGCTCTCGCCGACGTGGTCAGAGCCAGAGCCGGAGTTGAAGCCCGTCGTCTCTTGCGTGTTGTTGCGCGAGAATTCGCTGACGGTGACGACGAGGGTTTTGTCCCAGTAGGTGCCGCCCTCGGGGTGGGGCATCTGCTTGAGCAAGAAGTGCAGACCGCCGAGCTGGCGCACGAGGTCTTGCGTGCGCGGCGCGTAGGCCTGCAGCTCGATGTCGTGCATGTCGTAAACGTCGCGGGCGACGCTGACGATGGGCGCGCCGAGCGAGAAGCACCGCAGCGCCAGCGCGATGTCGGCGCCCCACGACAACGACGGCTGCGGATCGCCGATCTCGCTCATGTCGTGGTTGCCCAACACTTCGAGCAGTTGCGCGTTGCTGACGCCAGCGTCGGTGGCGTCGGGGGCGTTGACGACGTCGAGGCGGGGGTCTTCGAACATGGTCGAGAACAGCGCCGCGTTCGACTTCGCCAAGCGAAACGCCTTCAAGCGCTTCTGGTAGGCGCGCGACTTTTTCGCGAGGTAGCGGGTGTCTAACTTGGTGCGCAGGTCGGTGTGCCAGCCCGACGTCGTGCCGCCGGCGACGCTGCCGCCGAATTGGGCGCCAAACAGCGAGAGCGGACGGCGCTCGCCGTAGTCGCCTTCGCCGAGGCCCATGTCAGAGGGCACGATCTCGACGGGGGGCAAGACGTCGGCGCGGAAGCCGTTGGCGTAGAGCGGATGGTGCGCGCCGATGAGCGAGAGGATGCCGTTTTGTCCGTCGGGAAAGCCGGTGCCGATGCGGCGCTGCCCGGCGACGTGATCGATCTCGATCGGTCCGCCGGGGTTCTGGTCGACGGCGCCGAGCACGCAGACGTCGCTGGTGACGTCGGCAAAGGCGGGCACGCGGCCGAGCGTGGTGGCGTAGCTGAGGCGACCGCAGGCGTTGCCGAGCTTCCACTCGGTGCCTGTGGTTTCTTGCGCGCCGAAGGGGTTGTGCTGCAGGCGTCCGACGGCGTTGAAGGTGCAGTGCGAGCGAAAGCCGCCGCGCAGGTTCATCACGAGCACGTGGCGCACCTTGCCGGTGGCCTCGGTCGCGTGGGCCCGCTTCGGCAAGAGCAGCGTCGGCGCGACAGCAGCGAGCGCTCCTGTCTTGAGGGCAAGTTTCAAGAGGTGACGACGAGAGATGGACATCATGATGGTGTTCCTGGTTCTTTCGTCGGGGTTCAGCGGAACAGCATTTCGGAGGTGCCAGCGACGCCGACACACAGGCGCGAGGCGAGGGCGCGGGCGTCGCAGTCGCCGTCGCCGGTGCCGGCGGTGAGGACGTCGCAGCCGGATCCTTCTTTGACGTCGGCGACTTCTTCTGCGCTGGCGTTGCGCTGCAACAGCGCCTGGAAGACGCCGTTGACGACGTCGTCGACGTTGGGGCGGCCGGCGGGGATGGCGCGGTCGAGCAAGTCGGGGATGCACAGCGTCTCGCCCATGGCGTCTTGCACGCTGGCGTAAGCGACGCCGGCGGGGCGCGTGCGGGGTTGCGCGAAGCCCGGGCAGCCGCCGAGCTGGCGGGCGACGAAGGTGAAGCCGTAGTCGTAGAAAAAGAGGTCGCTGCCGTCGTCGGCGATCTCGGCGCCTTGTTGCTGGATGCGTCCACGATCGTGGCGGGCCGCGAACAGCGCCTGCATCAGCGTGTTGTATTCGGCGCCGCTGAGGGTGCGGATGACCTCGCCGGTGAGGGGATCGACGACGCCGTCTGTGTACGCCTGGTAGAGCAGCGAGTAGGGAAAGCCGTCGCTGAAGCGCGGGTCGCAGATGCCGTAGTCGTACGACGTGGTGTTCTGCAGCGACGACACCCAGGCCTCGGCGAGGATGGGCTTCGTCGGTCCGGCGGACAGCGGGTGCGGGCGGTCGCCGTCTTCGCCGTCGACGACGACGCCGTCTTCGGTGACGTTCGAGGTCTGCGTGTAGAGCAGCGAGGTGAGCACGAGGCGCTCGGCGGCGGGCACGTCGCCGTCGTCGCGCAAGCCGGCGGCGATGGCGGCGCGCACGTTAGGAAAGAGCTGTCCTGGCGTTCGGATCTCGCGCTCGCCTTCGTCCCAGTCGAGGAAGCGGTCGAGGATGGCGTCGGCTTCGGCTTCGTAGGTCTCGGGCTGGGCGGCGAACAGCTCACCGGGTGCGCTGAGTGCGGCGTAGAAGGCGCCGTCGCGGTCGAGCTCGTCGAGGTACTGCGGCACGAACGCCGCGTTGGGATCGGTGCCGCTGAGGTCGACGGCGGCGCCGCCCCACAGCGTCGTCGAACACTGCGCCAGCGGCTCGCAGAAGCCAGCCATGACGTAGCCGCGGTTGCGCGGGATCGGGATCTCGGGATCCATCGCGCCGCCGAAGTCGATGAGCCACGGGCGCCACAGCGGCGCCAGCGCGAGCTCTTCGCCCTCGTTGGGTTTGCGCAGCAACAGCGTGCGAAACACGCGGCGCACACGCTCGCGGCCGGTGAATTCGGCGTTGATCAGGCCCGATTGGCGCAAGAGCTCGACGACGAACACGTTGTAGGCGAGCTCGCCTTTGTGCAGGTCATCGACGAGGTCGTAGAGCTCGACGGTGGCGCGGAAGTCGACGATGACGTCGTCGGTCTGGATGCGATCGGCCCAGTGGCGCTGGCTCTGCACGAGGTAGTCGTCGCTGCCCTGCAACGCGAGCAGCGCGTCGTCGAAGGTGGCGGCGCCGTTGCAGGCGGCGAGCTCGTCGCTGCGCAGGGGGCGGCCGACGAGGTCGAAGCCGGCGCGGCGGCACAGCTCGTCGCGGGCCGCGAGGTGGGGCGTGATGCCGAGCTTCACCATCTCTTTCGCCAGCAGCGCGTTCAGCGGGTGCGTGAGGTCGCAGTCTGCGCACTCGAGCGGCGGCAGCTCGTCGGGCGTCTCGGCGGGTTTGTCTTCGACGACGGGCTCACGGCCTCTGCAGGCTGTCAGGCTGGCGCCGACGACGAGGGCGGCAACGACGACACGCACGACGACACGCGCAGGCACGGAGGCCTGCGCCACCTTCTGGTGGAAGCTCTGGGAGACACGCGACATCGGACCCTCCTGCGCACGCAGACATTTCTGACACAGCAATCGCCATGCCTCGAAAGTCGTGCGCGCCGCGAACAGTCCTACATGGCTGAAATCAGCCACCCCGACGACGACGACGAACGCGGATCAGGCGCGCAGTCAGCGGCGGTTCAGGCGCGGCGCAGGCGGAGCGAGACGCGCGTTCCCTTTTGTGGGGCACTCTCGAGGGTGGCCTCGCCGTCGTGGTCGCGGGCGAGCTTCTTCACGAGGGGCAGGCCGAGGCCCGAGCCTTTTTCTTTCGTGGTGAAAAAGGGGGTGAACGCCTTTTCCATCGTCGCCGCGTCCATGCCTTTGCCGCTGTCTTCGACGACGAAGACGAGGTCGGCGTCGTCGATGGAGGCGCTGACGGCGACGCGTCCGTCGGCGGGCGTGGCCTGCAGCGCGTTCTCGAGCAGGTTCAACAACGCCTGCTTGATGCGTCCGCGATCGAGGGGAAACACGCCGACGCTGGCGTCGACATCGACGACGACGTTGGCGCGGCCGGCGCGGGCGGCGAGGGAGACGACGTCGTCGACGAGGGCGCCGACGTCGACGTCTTCGCGGGCGGCGGGCGTGTCTCTGGCGAAGTTCAAGAAGTCGTTCACCACGCCGGTCAGGTAGTGCAGCTCTTTCTTCACGCGCCGCGCCTGATCGAGCAGCTCGCTCTTCACCGGCGCGCCGACGCTGGCTTCGTCGAGGTCGGCGACGCCTTCTTCGAGCAGTCCCGAGAACAGCTCCATCCCGCCGAGGGGGTTTCTGATCTCGTGGGCGATGCCGGCGAGCATCATTTGTCGCTCGGCGTCGCGGTCGACGAGGGCCTTGCGCATCGACTCGAGGATCTGCCCGAGGCGGGCCACCTCGTCGTCGTTCTTCGGCACGTTCAACGGATCGCCGAGGTGTCCGTCGGCGAGGCGGGCGGCGCTGCCTTCGAGCGACAACAGCGGACCGGTGATCGTGCGCGCCACCACGAGCGCCAGCAGCAAGACGACGAAGATGGCTGTGACGACGAGGATGCCGAGGGTGCGGGCGACGGCGAAGGTGGCGTCGAGGGCGGCGGCCGGCGCCTCCATCGCCAACACCAGCCGTTGGTCGTCGGGCAGCGGGGGCACGACGTCGCTGCCGTCGTCGGCGGTGACGTTGGGCTGCTCGGGCACCAGCGCGTAGGCGGCCATGTAGCGGCGTCCATCGCGGCCCGTGATGGGCACCGAGACCGCCGGGTTGCCGGCGAGCGCGCGCCGCAGCTCGACGCGATCGAGGGCGACGCGCGGCGCCGGATCGCCGATGCGCAGCGCGCCGTCAGAGTCGGCGCGCACGCGCTCGCCGGCGTCGACGAGCATGACGCGCACCGATCCTGTCGACGAC
>JANNAY010000078.1:0-2814 GCA_031384945.1 Deltaproteobacteria bacterium | reverse complement strand
CGACCACAAGGCGGCGCTCAAGCTCTGCGATCGACTCGAGGAGGAATGCGCCCAAGACGTGGCCGCAGCGACGGAGCGCGCGTCGATCTGTCTCAGCGCCGGGCAGTGGGAGCAGGCGGCAGCGGCCGCGCTGCACGTCGTCGCGCTGTATCCGGAGACGAGCTTCCCCCTCGGCTTCGCGCTCTCCGAGCTGGGCGAGGCCGCTGAAGCGGCGGCCTACCTGCTGCACGGCGCGCTGACCCACCCGCGGGCCGCGCGCATGCTTGTCGGTGTGAGAAAGACGACGAGACCCGACGGCTACGGCGAAGGCGAAGACCACAACACCGGCGTCGACCTCCTCCGCGACCTCGCCGGCTACCTCGATGGCCGCCACCGCGGAAAAGCCGCGCTCAAGGCGTTGCTCAGCCGGCCTGCCGTCGTCGCGTTGATGGCCGAGGCCGAGGTCGTCAAAAAGCGCTGGAGAGAAGACCGCAGCGGCGACCGGGCCTGGTTCAGCCGCATGACCGAGATGTCGACGCTTGAGTTCGCGCGACAGCAAGCGGCGTCCCTGTCTTGAGCGTGGCTCGTCGTCAGCACATCGAGCGTCAGGAATCGTCGATTCGTACAGTTGCCGAATCGTCGAATCGTCGAGCGCTGGCCTCCGTCGCCGTCGGCAACGTCGGAAATGGGGCGGTCGCCCCGATTACGAGCGCTTCAAGATCGCAAGCCGTGCAGCTCTGAGCACGGCCACGTCGACAAGCCACTTCGGATCGAAGACCGGCAACGCCTCCTTCGACTGGGTCCAGTCGCCAACGCTGCGGTAGCGATGGCCATCCGGGTGAAGCGAGCCAGGAGCGACGACGTAGCGGCCGTCGCCCTGCAGCTGCCCCGTCCACGGCGGCGGCGACGACGGGAGCGGCTCCTTTGGGCAGCGGTAGAACCAATGCTCGCCTCGTGACGTTCGCGTCCGCCACGGCGTCGGCGGCAGGTTCGCCTCGGCCCAGGCGACGGCGGCTTCGTCGTCGAGGTCGGCCACGACGACGCCTGAGCCGGTGCCGCAGATGATGGCGAGGCCGGCTTCATCGCCGAGCTCTGCGAGGTGACGCCGCAGAAGCGACATCGGCATCTGGCGCTGCTGCCACTGGCTCCAGCTCGTCGACGGCTCCTTCGACCGCGGCTCGAGCGGGACCAAGTGGAGGCCTTCGGCGTGGAGCCGCTGCGCCCGATCGACGACGCGGCGCTCGTCGAAGGGGAGCTGCGCGGCGGCGAACATCGCCTTGATGTCGAAGCCCTCTTCAAGGGGAGGGTTGTTTGTCTGCAGCTCCGCTTGGGCTCGACGATGGAACTCAGCCTCCTCGTGCACGGACGTCGGGACCTTGGCAGCGAGCACCTTCTTGCGGTGGATGCGTTGGGCCCGACGACGGAGGGCGCCGGCGAAGTCGGCAAGCACCTTTGGCCGCGGTCGCAGCCGAGCGCGCGTTTCGTTGAGCAGGTCGATCCGCTGGTCCCGGGTCAAAGACGGCGCGACGTCGGCGAGCTCGTCAATCAGGTCGTCGGTCAGAGGCGGAAGGCCTTGGCCCTCTGTGCCGTGCTTCCGTCGACGCGGGGCACCATCGTCTTTTTCCCGCGGAAGCCGAAGACGGCGCTGACGCGGCGGACGGCTTTCTGGCGTTGCCGGCTTCGCTGGACGATCGTCGCCTTCTTCGTCGCTTGCGACCTCCATCAAGGTCGTCGCAGCGGGCGGAACAAGGGTTGGGTCGGAAATCGTTTTTGGCCCCCCCTGGACCCCCCCTGCGGGGAGCAGCCGCTCCCCTGCAGCCCCCTCACTGGTCACCAACTGAGCAGAGGGGAGGCCGGGGGCCCATGTACTCTCCCCCTTTTGGCCCCGTGGATCGGAGATCGGCAGATCGATCGAAAGATCCGCTGCTGGCGCGGCGATCGCCGACGCCATCCGCCACGTGCTTCGCCAGGTGCGGCCGTCGTGCACGACCTCGTGGACGAGGTGGCCTGCGCCCTTGAGCGCCGTCAGCGCACGTTTGAGGGTGGTGAGCGGGCACAGCCCGGCCGCCGCGTGCTCGACGCACCAGAGAGCGACCTGCTGGGCGAGCTCGACCTTCGAGCCAGCCCACGTGCCGCCGGCGCCAGCGAGGAAGGCGCCGACGGCGAAGACGACGGCGTCGACGGTGGTGCGCTTGGCGTCCTGCGCCGGCGTGGCCCGCACGCGGTCGGGTCCGCCGGGCTTCAGCTTCGAGACGGCCCACGCGGCGATGAGCTCGAGCTCGTCGCCCTGGCCGCGGCGGAAGGGAAAGGTGCCGTCCTGGGCGCAGGTCCCGGCCCACGAGCGCAGGCGGCCGACGACCTCGTCGTGGCCTTCGCCGTCCCAGACGGCGGCGCAGGCAATTTGGACCGCTGCCGGGTGGCGCTCGCCTGGTCCCTTGGGTTCGAGCGCCGCCAACGACGTCGCGCTCCTGAGCCACTGCTTCTTCGCGGTGGGGCGGCCGACGCCGAGGGTGGCGAACATGCGGGCGTCGAAGCGGTGCAGGGGCCGCGAGACGTAGGCGATGACGATGGGTGTGATCTCGTCAGCGGCGTGGACGAGGCGCGGCGGGTCCTCCTGCAGGCCGAGGGCGTCGCCGAGGGGCGAGCCGTCGACGAAGGGCAAGGGGATGAAGTCGCAGAGCAGCTCGTCGGCGGTGGCAACGTCAAGGGGACGGCAGCCGAGCGGTTCGAGGGCGAAGGAGAGCTTGATGGCGGCGCGGCGCCAGTCTTCGAGGCAGCGGCGAAAGGCGAAGTGCTGGGGCTCCGGCTTGTCCTTCGCCGGCCGGCGCAGCGGCT
>JANNAY010000036.1:0-5225 GCA_031384945.1 Deltaproteobacteria bacterium | reverse complement strand
GGCCTTCATCACTCACGCGGCATTGCTGGATCAGGCTTTCGCCCATTGTCCAATATTCCCCACTGCTGCCTCCCGTAGGAGTCTGGGCCGTGTCTCAGTCCCAGTGTGGCTGATCATCCTCTCAGACCAGCTACCCGTCGTCGCCTTGGTGAGCCATTACCTCACCAACTAGCTGATGGGACGCAGACTGATCATTCGGCGCAAGTTGCCCTGCTTTCTTCCCCATCGGCGAACCTCAAGGGAACTTATGTGGTATTAGCCAACCTTTCGGTCGGTTATTCCACACCAAACGGTACATTATCTACGTATTACTCACCCGTGCGCCACTATCCCCAGGAGCAAGCCCCTGGTTTCCGTGCGACTTGCATGTGTTAAGCATGCCGCCAGCGTTCGTTCTGAGCCAGGATCAAACTCTCCAATTAAATTGGTTCGTCCGAAGACGATTGTTTGAATCCTGCTTGAGGCAACATGGCTAAATGCTGCCTCTGCAAGAAACTGATTAACTCAAAGGGTCCTTTGGGTATCCAGTCTTCGTTTTAGGCGAAGCCTGGAGAGAACCCTTTGACGGAGCCCTAAGTCTCTTCCATCAATATCTGGTTTTCAGAGAACCAAAGACAGTTGGCATGAAGCCTCTCTGTCTGGTTTCCCTTTTGACTCACCGCGTCGGGTTTGTCGCTGGGGTGGGCGGAGTCTAAAGATCCTGCGCTAGAAGTCAAGCGTCGGAGTGTTGCGGGCTCAAAGATTTTCGAAAACCCGCGTATTTTCAGAACTTTAGCGCGACGGAGCGGCGGCGCGAAAGTGATCTCCCTGAGTGATCTCCGCTGATCGCACGCGCGATCGGTGGCGAAAACGAAGCTGGCCCACGGGCCGCGCGACCCGTGAGCCAACCCCGTCCCCTTCCCCCGGATTCAGAACATCATTTGCGCAGCGAGAACAGCGGACCGAGGCGGCGCAGCAGCTCGACCACGTCTTTTCGGTTCAGGCGCAAGAGGGCGCCGAGCATCCATGGACGCCAGGCGCCGTCGTTGAGCAAGACGTCGGCGACCATCAGCGTCTCGTCGAGGCAGGCGCCGCGGAGGGCGTCGACGAAGGCGTCGACCTCTTCGCGTTCGCGGGGCGAGAGCGACGGTGTCGGCGGCGTGGCAGGAACGAAATCGACGGGCATGCAGCGGATTCTTCAAGGCCCGTGCCGTCTTCTGCGTCGCATACGGCTGCGGCGGCTTCTTCGCGGGAGCCTTCTTCGTCGTCCCGTTTGGAACGCGGTCGTTTCATGTGACCCGACCGAGATCGAACCACCGCGGGCGCGACCAGGACCGCGACACCTGCGACCCGTCAGCGTCCGCCGTCGCAGCCCAACGCGCGGTCGATTCGTGGAGCAAACGCTCAGCGCACCGTCATCGGCGCCAGCACCGCCACCGCGAAGTTGCCGGTGGCGTCGTCGACGGAGCTGACGCCGAAGCCGCGCAGGCCGACGAAGGCGCTGCAGTCGAGGTCGGCGGCGAAGGCGCCAGCGTCGTCGACGTTGACGATGACCTGCGCCAGCAGATCGCCGCCGCCAATTGGCGCCAACAGCAGCGCGGCGCGGTGGTTGCCGTCGGTGACGTGTCCTTCGACGTGGACGCTGCCGTCGATGTCGTAGGCGGTGACGTCGTTGTCGATGACGACGTTGGCGTCGGCAAAGGCGTCGTCCGGCAACAGCCCCCGCGGGAACACGTCGGGCTCGACCAACGGCGACGCCACCGCCGTGACGTCGTCGGCGGTGTCGGGGACGACGTCGCCGGGGGCGAAGCAGCTCGGCACCGAGAACAAGAGCGCGTCGACGACGGCGAAGTGCAGGTGCGGCCCTGAGCTGAAGCCCGAGTTGCCCGATGTTCCGAGCACGTCGCCTTTGGCCACGTTGTCACCGACGGAGACGGCCATGCCGCCGCGGTCGAGGTGGAAGTAGCTGTCGAAGGTGCCGGCGCCGTGGTCGACGATGACGAAGTTGGCCTCGTTGGCGAGGGCGGCGTCGGGGGCGCCGTCGCCGAATTCGTCGACGACGACGACGACGGTGCCGCCGCGGGCCGCGATGACGTCGGTGCCTTTGGCGACGGTGAAGTCGTAGGCGAATTCGTTTTCGTCGAAGTGCGAAAAGGCGCCGTTGTTTCCCTGACCGATCGTGTAGGTGCCCGGCGGCAGCGGGTAGCCAACAGCGACGCCGCTGCCGTCGCACGCTTCGTCGACGACGTCGCCGGGGACCTCGCCTTCGCCTTCGTCGCCTTCGCCTTCACCCTCTTCTTCCGCCGCGGGGCAGCCGACGAGGAAGCAACAGGACGCGGCGGCGGCGAGGGCGAACCGGACAGTCATGGCTGGGTTATCGCCCGGCGAGACGTCGGCGTTGCATTCGGGGCGGTGCTGCCGTCAGAGTCCGCGTCATGGATGACACCCGCGCACACAAGAAAGTGCAAGGCGATCTCGAGGGAGAATCGCGCCGCCAATACATGAACGCGCTCTTGCGCGAGATCCAAGCGCTCGAACGCATGGAGAAAGAGAACCTGTTCGAGCGCGGCGTCGCCCGCATCGGCGCCGAACAAGAGCTGTTTCTCGTCGATGAGGCCTACCACCCCACCAAGGGCGCGTTGAAGGTGCTCGAGCGGCTCAACGACCCGCACTTCACCACTGAGCTGGGCCTGTTCAACCTCGAGGCGAACGCGTCGGCGCAGCCGTTCACAGGCAAGTCGCTGTCGGCGATGGAGACGCAGCTGCGCACGCTCTTCGAGAAGGTGCGCATCGCCGGCGAGCCCATCGGCGTCTTGCCGATCATGTGCGGCATCTTGCCGACCATCGACAAGACCGATCTCGCGCTCGACTTCATGGTCCCGAACCCGCGCTACCTGTCGCTCTCGGGCGCCATGCGAAACGCCCGCGGCGACGCCTTCGACTTCAGCATCAAGGGCATCGACGACCTCGACATGCGCCACGACTCGGTGATGGTCGAGGCCTGCAATGCCAGCTTTCAGGTGCACCTGCAGCTCGAAGATCCGTCGCGCTTCGCCCACAGTTACAACCTCGCGCAATTTCTCTGCGCCCCCGTGCTCGCCGTCAGCGCCAACTCGCCGCTCTTGTTCAACCGCCGCTTGTGGGCCGAGACGCGCATCGCGCTGTTTGAGCAGAGCTGCGACATCCGAACCCCCGGCCTGCACCTGCGCGAGCAGATGGGACGCGTCAGCTTCGGCCGCCAGTGGCTGAAGGGCGGCGTCGTCGACGTCTTCAAAGAGAACGTCTCGCGCTTTCGCCCGCTCGTCGGCGCCAGCTTCACCGACGAAGACGACGCCATGAAGGCCCTCGACGAGGGACGCGCGCCGACCATGAAAGCCCTGCGCTCGCACAACGGCACCATCTACCGGTGGAACCGTGCTTGTTACGGCGTCAGCGAGAACGGCAAGCCGCACCTGCGCATCGAGCTGCGTGTGCTGCCCGCTGGCCCTACCGTCGTCGACGAGATGGCCAACGCTGCGCTCTGGCTCGGCTTGATGAACGAGATGACGCACACCATCGAAGACATCTCGACGCGCGTGTCGTTCGACGCCGCTCGCACCAACCTCTACAACGCCGCCCGCGAAGGCATCCGCGCCCGCTTGACGTGGCTCGACGGCGAAGAGGTGATCGCGCAGGGCCTGCTGCTCGACAAGCTCTTGCCGATGGCCAAGTCAGGCCTCGACCGCGCTGGCATCGATCCCGCCGAGAGCGAGAAGTACCTCGGCATCCTCGAGAAACGGGCCCGCTCACTGCGCACCGGTTCGTCGTGGGCGCTGTCGTCGTGGAACGCCATGACCGGCAAGGGCACGCCGGGCTCGCGCGCCGTCGCCATCGTCGCCGCCACGTATGCGCGGCAGAAGGCGAACCCGTCGCCGCCGGTGTCAGAGTGGGAGCTGGCGACGCTCGACGAGCGCGACACCGCCAACACCGACTACCAGAAGGTCTCGCAGCTGATGCTCACCGACATCTCGACGGTGGGCCCCGACGATCCCGTCGAGCTCGTGCGCTCGATGATGGAGTGGGAGCGCGTGCGCTACGTCCCCGTCGAGGACGACGCCGGCCGGCTGGTGGGCATGATGAGTCAGCGCGGCGTGCTGCGGCACCTCGCCCAGAAGTCGGGCGCGCCGGGCACGGCCGATCCGGGCATGACTCCTGTCAGCGAGATCATGCGCAAAGAGCTCGTCACCGTCACGCCCGACACCTCGACCCGCGACGCCGCCGCCCTCTTGCGCAAGCACCGCATCGGGGCGCTGCCGGTGGTGCAGGGCGACCACCTGGTGGCCATGCTCACAGAAGAAGAGTTTCTGGCCTTTGCGTCCAAGGTCTTGGATTGGCAAAGCAAGCTTCCGACGTCGGCAGAGGGCGCGCCGGTTGAGGACGCAGAATGATCTCCCAAAAGATTGAGCGCGAGATTGGCCGCTTCGCAGGCTCCAGCGACGGCGTCGCTCTCGTCGTTGTCGCCGGCATCCACGGCAACGAACCCGCCGGCGTCTACGCCGCCCGCCGCGTCTTCGCCCGCCTCGCCGCACTCAGAGACGACGACGCCGACTTCGCCTTCGCCGGCGAATTGGTCGTCTTCGGCGGCAACGTGCACGGCTTGAACAACGGCGTCAGATACGTCGACCGCGACCTCAACCGCGGCTGGACGGCCGAGCGCATCAAGGTCCTGAAGGCCCGCGATGTGACGACGCTGCAGAACGAAGACAAAGAGCAGCGCGAGCTGATCGACGCCATCGACGGCGCCGTCGCCCGCGCCAGCGCCCGCGCCGCCGACGTCGTGCTCGCTGACCTGCACACGTCGTCTGCGCCGGGCGTGCCCTTCGTGCTCTTTGGCACCACCTCGAAGCAGCGCGAGTTCGTGCGCGCGTTTCCCGTCCCCGTCATCAGCGGCATCGTCGACAAGGTCGAAGGCGTTCTGTCTGAGTTCATCTGCGGCCGCGGCACGCCGACGACCTTTTCGGTCGAAGGTGGACAGCACGACGACGCAGCCTCAGTCGACGCCCTCGAGGCCATCTTGTGGCTCTCGCTGGCCCGCGCCCACATGATCGACTCGGGCCTCGTCGAGGTCACCCGTTCGCACGCGGTGCTCGAGCAGATGCGCGGCTCGCTGCCCAAGATGGTCGACGTCATCTCGCGCCACGCGATCTCGCCCGAAGACAACTTCGTGATGGAGCGCGGGTTCAGAAACGTCGACCGCATCGGCAAGG
>JANNAY010000032.1:0-5828 GCA_031384945.1 Deltaproteobacteria bacterium | reverse complement strand
CATTCAAGGCTTGGCCCAGCGCATCGCCAACGGCGACGTGCCGGCGACGTTGAAAGACAAGCGCTTGATGGCCCTCGACCTCGGCTCGCTGCTCGCCGGCGCCACGCTGCGCGGCCAGTTCGAAGAGCGCATCAAGTCGATCATCGCCGAGGTGAAGGCCGCCGACGGCGACGTCATCCTCTTCATCGACGAGATTCACACGCTGGTGGGCGCCGGCGGCGAAGGCGCCTCTGACGCGTCGCAGATGTTGAAGCCGCCGCTGGCCCGCGGTGAGATTCAGGTGCTCGGCGCGACGACGCCCGACGAGTACCGAAACTCGATCGAGAAAGACAAAGCGCTCGAGCGGCGCTTTCAGTCGATCCTCGTCGAAGAGATGGGCTTCGACGAGACGCTCAGCGTGCTGCGCGGCGTGAAGCAGAAGTACGAAGTGCACCACGGCGTGCGCATCCAAGACCCCGCGCTCACGGCGGCCATCAAGTTCGCTCAGCGCTACGTGCAGGGCCGCCAGATGCCCGACAAAGCGATCGACCTCATCGACGAAGCGGCGTCACGCTTGCGCGTCGCCATCGACAGCGTCCCAGACGTGCTCGACATCGAAGACAGAAACCTCACCCAGCTGAAGATGGAGCTGAAGGCGCTCGTCTCTGAGAACGACCGCGACTCGGTCGAGCACAAGCAGAAGCTCGAAAAGAAGATCGACGCCTCGGCCAAGAACGTCGCCGAGCTGCGCGGCCGGTGGGAAAAAGAAGTCGGCCTGATCCAGAACATTCGCGCCATCAAAGAAGGCATCGCCGAAGCCGAAAAACAGTTGGGCGAGGCCGAGCGCGCCGGCGAGGTCGACCGCGCCTCAGAGCTCAAATACGGACAGTTGAAGCGCCTGCAGGCCGACATCGAAGAGAAGACAAATGAGCTGACCATCGCGCAGAGCCGCGGTCGCCTCATCAAAGAAGAGGTCGAGCCCCAAGACATCGCCGCCGTCGTCGGCGACATCACCGGCATCCCCGTCAGCACCATGCTCGAGAGCGAGCGCGAGAAGCTCTTGCAGATGGAGAGCCGGGTCGGCGAGCGCGTCATCGGCCAGAAAGAAGCCCTCTACGCCATCGCCAAAGCCATCCGGCGCTCTCGCTCGGGCTTGAACGATCCGAACCGCCCCGTCGGCAGCTTCTTCTTTCTCGGGCCCACCGGCGTCGGCAAGACCGAGCTCGCCAAGGCCCTGACGCAGTTCTTGTTCGACGACGAGCGCGCGATGGTGCGCCTCGACATGTCTGAGTTTCAAGAGAAGCACACCGTGTCGCGGCTGATCGGCGCGCCCCCCGGCTACAAGGGCGCCGACGAAGGCGGGCAGCTCACCGAAGCCGTGCGCCTCAAGCCCTACTCTGTCGTTTTGTTTGACGAAGTTGAGAAGGGTCACCCTGACATCTTCAATATTTTGTTGCAGGTGCTCGACGATGGCCGACTGACCGATTCACAGTCGCGTCTCGTCGACTTCAAAAACACCGTCATCATCATGACCTCGAACGTCGGCTCGCACCACCTGCTCGAGGCCAGCATCGACGACGGCGTCATCGAACAGGCCGCCAAAGACCTCGCCTTTGAAGACTTGAAAAAGACCTTTCGCCCTGAGTTTCTCGGCCGCATTGATGAAGTCATCATGTTTCACGGTTTGACCCGTGAAAACATTGAGTTCATCGCCGAGATTCAGTTTAAGAAAGTGCAAGGTCTCTTGGCGGCCCGCCGCCTGAAGATGGAGCTGACGCCAGAGGCCAAGAAAGCGGTTGTCGACGCCGGCTACGAGCCACGTTTCGGCGCCCGTCCGCTGCGCCGCGCCATTCAGCGCTGGCTGCAAGACCCGCTGTCGCTGGCGATCCTCGAGGGCGACTACGCCGAGGGCGACACCATCGTCGCCGTGCTGAAGAACCCCGCTGACCCGGGGCAGGGCCTCAGCTTCCACCGCAAGGGCCACGAGAAGCCGGCTGAGCCGCCGTCTGCTGCAGCACCTGCGCCGGCGGCGGCAGCTGCTACGACTCCCGCGCCGACGTCGTCGGACCAGGGGGCCGGCATCTGATGAGCTTTGTCGACGTTGAGCTCGAGCGCGCCGCCTTCGACGTCGACGACGACGGCTTCTCGTTGTGGCGCGCCGCGCGCCTCTTGCCGCGCGTCGAGGGCCGCGACGCCCCCGTCGACGACGACGCTGTCGAAGCCGAGGTCGACAAATGGGCCGAGCAGGTGCGCGAGCGGTTGGTGCACGCTGGCTCCATCGTCGCCTTGCACGACGTCTTGTTCGCCACCGCCGGCTTCGACGGCGACCAGTCCGAGTACGACCACCCGCAGAACTCGTTTCTCGACGACGTCGTGCGCCGCCGCCGCGGCCTGCCCATCGCGCTCTCGCTCGTGGTGCTCGAGGTCGCGCGCCGCGCTGGCGTCAAGGCGTGGGGGCTCGCCTTGCCCGGCCACTTTCTCTCCGCCGTCTTCGTTGACGCCGAGCGCTTCGCCGTCGTCGACGCCTTCAAGGGCGGCCGCTTGCTGCCGCTCGAAGAGGTGGCCCGCCGCGTCGAGGTGCCGACGTCAGAGATCGGTGAGTTGCTGCAGCCAGCGCCGCCGCAGCACATCTTGCTGCGCATGCTGACCAACCTGCGCGGCTCGTACCTGCGTCGTCAGCTGCACGAGCCGCTGTGCCGCGTGCTGACGCGCATGTTGCTGCTGCGTCGCAAAGATGCCTCGCTCTTGCTTGAGCGCGCCGAGGTGCGCCGCTTGTTGCTCGACGACGAAGGCGCCCGCGACGACGCCGACGCCGCCCTCGCCGTCGCTGGCCACGACGACGACGTCGTGCGCGCTGCCGAGCACATGAAAGAGCAGCTCGAGCGCGCCGCCGTTATGAATTGACGACTGAACGCGCCTGATCAGCGGCCAATCATGCCGATCAATTCGTCGACCATCGCCTCGCGTTTGTTGTCATCAGGGCTGTTGAGCGCCGTGGCCGCGCAGTGCCGCAGGTGGTTCTTCACCACGACGCGCGAGACGCCCTTCAGCGCGCTCTCGACCGACGAGATCTGGTCGAGCACGTCTTTGCAGTAGCGGCCTTCTTCAATCATTTTTTGCAGGCCGCGCACCTGCCCTTCAATGCGCTTGAGCCGCGCCACGATCGCGTCAGGGTCGTCGATGGCTTCTGCGAGCAGCGGCGTGGGTGCAGGCTTTTTCTTCTTCATGTGCGCCTCAGCCGCAGGCTGTTGGTGACGACGGAGATCGACGAGAGCGCCATGGCCGCGCTGGCCCACATCGGCGTGAGCTCGACGCCGGCGAACGCGAACACGCCCGCGGCGATCGGGACCATGACGACGTTGTAGCCAAAGGCCCAGACGAGGTTCTGGCGCATCACGCGGCGGGCGCGCTTCGCCGTGTCTCTGAGCACCAGCAGCCCGCGCAGATCGGGCTGCAGCAGGGCGACGTCGGCCGCTGCGATCGCTGTGTCGGTGCCGCTGCCGAGGGCGACGCCGGTGTGGGCGGCCGCGAGGGCGGCGGCGTCGTTGATGCCGTCGCCGACGACGAGGGCGTGCCGTCCGCTCTTCTTCATCTCTTCGACGAGGCGCACTTTGTCGGCGGGCAAGAGCGACGCGTCGACATCGACGTCATGGATGCCGACGGCGTGGGCGACGACGAGGGCGACCTCGCGGCGATCGCCGGTGAGCATGCGGGTGGGCAGTGCGAGCGCGCGGACGACGTCTTTGGCTTCTTCTCTGACAGCGTCTTCGACGACGACGACGGCGGTGACGACGCCATCTTCGGCGACGTAGACAGCGGCGCCGGCGCGTGCGAGCGATTCGGGGATCGCGTGGCCGAAGTTGCCGACCTCGACCGTCACCGATCGCTGCGCGGCATCGACGACACCGCGGACCCCTTTACCTTCGACGACGACGACATCGCGGGCGGTCTTCGTCGTCGGGAAACGCGCCACGATCGCGCGCGCCAGCGGGTGCTGCGACGCGGCTTCGACGGCGGCGGCGCGAGCGCAGGCGTCGAGGTCGCCGGCGACGTCGACGACGCTCGGCTGACCGCGCGTCAACGTGCCGGTCTTGTCGAAGACGACGACGTCGATGTCGGCGGCGCGCTCGAGCACCGCGCCACCTTTGATGAGCACGCCCTGCTGGGCGGCGCGTCCGGTGGCGACCATGACGGCGGTGGGAACGGCGAGCCCCATCGCGCACGGACAAGCGATCACGAGGACGGCGGTGGCATGGGCAAAGGCCGCGTCGATGCCGCCGGCGAAGAACCAGACGCCGAAGGTGACGACGGCGGCGACGACGATGGCGGGGACGAAGACGCTGGCGACGCGATCGGCGAAGCGCTGCGTCGGCGCCTTGTGCGACTGGGCATCGCGCAGCAGCTGCACGAGCCGCGACAGGGTGGCGTCGTCGCCAGTGCGCGAGACTTCGACGACG
Organism: Deltaproteobacteria bacterium; assembly: GCA_031384945.1. Taxonomy (GTDB): domain Bacteria; phylum Myxococcota; class UBA727; order UBA727; family VGSZ01; genus VGSZ01. Next base: position 1,392 of record JANNAY010000032.1, on the reverse strand, counting down.
AGGGCGTCGCCGGCGTTGGTCGAGCCGGCGACGACGTCAGCGCCCTTCTGCTTCTTCTTCGGCGCGCTCTCGCCGGTCAGCAGCGCTTCATCGACGAAGCCGCTGCCAGAGACGACGACGCCGTCGGCGGCGATGCGCTCGCCCGGCCGCACGATCAGCGTGTCGCCTTTGCGCACGTCGTCGGCGGCAAGGTCGACGACGCTGCCGTCGTCGAGACGCCGGTGCGCGATGGCCGGGCGCAGCGACGCCAAGGCCGACAGCGCTGACGTCGTCGAGCGGCGGGCGCGGGCCTCGATGCTGCGGCCGAGCAACACGAATCCGACGATGAAGAGCGCGGCGTCAGCGTACACATGGTGCGAGAAGATCGACGACGTCAGCGCCGCGACCACGCCGAGCACCACCAGCGTGTTCATGTCGGTGCTGCCGGCCCGCGCCGCTGCCAGCGCCCGCGAGAAGATCGGGCCGCCGGTCAGCGCGACGACGACGATGGTGATGACGAGCCAGATCCACGTCGGCACCACGACGGCGATCGGCATGCTGCCCATCGCGCCAGGCACCGTCGCGCCGGCCATCTCGCTAGCCATCGGAGTGCCCATGGTGAGCATCGAGCCGGCCATGACGACGGCGGCGGCGGCGAGGGCCACGGCGGCGCGCAGCAGTGTTTGCCGCGCTTCTTGGCGCATTTCACTATCGAGCTTTTCTTGCTCAGCCAGCACCGAGGTCGACGACGACGGCAGCTCGGCGAAGTAGCCGGCGTCGTTGACCGCGTCGACGAGCACGGGCGCGAAGACGGCGGCGTCGGCTTCGGCGTCGAACGAGACGCGGGCGCTGCGGGTGACGAGGTTGACGGCGACGTCAGAGACGCCTGGCAGCTTCTGCAGGGCGCGCTCGACGTGGCCCACGCACGCGGCGCACGTCATGCCGCCGACGGGCAGCGTCACCGTCTGCATGACCAGCCTCCACAGCGGTTCAGGGTGTGCGGTCGTTGATCGCGACGACGGAGAACCCGAGGGCGACCACGGCGTTGACGACGTCTTCTTTGGCGATCTTGCTCTTGGTCTCGTCGAAGACACAGACGGCCTTGCCAACGCCGACCTCTTTGACCTCGAGGCCCATGATCTTCTTCAGCGCGCCGGTCACGCTGCGCACGCAACCGTTGCAAGTCATGCCGTTGATCTCGAGTGAGAGCTCTTTCATGCCCTCACCGTAGATACCCCCCACCCCTATGACAAGGCCGCAACATCTCAGGCGGGATCAGCGCAGGCGGGCTTCGGCGAGGACGCGCAAACGGGTCTGCAGCGACGCGTCGCCGGGGTCTTTCTGCACCATGGCGACGACGTCGACGTCGAGCACCAGCTCGTCGAGCAGCACGTCTTGTTGGCGCGCGCGGCG
>JANNAY010001597.1:0-2620 GCA_031384945.1 Deltaproteobacteria bacterium | reverse complement strand
GACGCGGGCGGCCCAGTCGGTGGCGGTGACGACGTCGACGGCAGAGCGCAGCCCGACGGCGGCGCGCTTCGGCAAGGCCGCGATCAGCGGGCGGGGGCGGTCAAGGTCTGGGACCCACAGGGTGCGGCGCACGAGAGAGTTCTAACGCTTGTCGTCGTCGTTGGAGGCTGATAGGTGTGCAGCGTCCTGCTTCACGCAACGCTGTTGGCGAATCGTCTAACGGCAGGACAAGTGGTTTTGATCCACTGAATCAAGGTTCGAATCCTTGTTCGCCAACCAGAGAAGCAACCTCAACGGGTTGCTTTTCTTTTTGGTTCCTCATGCCAGCGTCGTCGTCATGGGCGACAACAAAGGCACTGAAGTCGAGCTCAAGCTCAGGGTGAGAGACCTCGCCGCGCTCATGCGCATCTGCGTGGCCGCGAAGTCTGCGCCGGCCCACACCGCGCGGCAGCGCAACCAATACCTCGACACCGAGGGCAAAGCGCTCGATGGCCAACGGTTCGTCTTTCGCCTGCGCGAAGAGACGACGAGCCTCGAGAGCCATGTGTTTTTGACGGCGAAGGGTCCGGCGAAAAAGTCAGCCGACGGCACCCTCAGCGTCGTCCCCGAAGAAGAGATCGAAGTCAGCCAAGACGTCGCTGTCGGCATCCGCGCTGGCGCCGTCGACGCGTTTGACGTGCTCGCGAATTCTCCGAGTGCGACGGATGCCCGCCGCGCGCTCGTGCAGGCGATGAAGGCCAGCGCAGGCGGCGCGGCCGTCGGCGTCGTCGGCGAATTCGTCAACGAACGCACCCGCGTCGACGTCGAATTTCCCGAAGGCTTCAAGGGCGTGCTCGAGCTCGATCGCACGACGTTTCCTGGCGATCAGGTGCAGCACGAGGTCGAGTTCGAGATCCCGGCTGGCGTCGACGTCGACAGAGCCAAAGCCGCCTTCGAAGCCCTCTTCGTCCGCGCCGACGTCAAAGGCGCCGCAGCACCCGGCAAAGCCAGCCGTTTCTTCAAGGCCCTCAAGGGCGAGAGGCTCACGTGAAGATCACCCCCAAAGTCCCGACGTCGACGATCGCCAGCGGCCTGCTTGCCGAAGCACAAGCGGCGCAGAAGAACCAGACGACGACGAAGGATGCGCTGGCGACTCAGGCTGCGACCTCTCCGGGGGTGGCGCAGGCCTCTGTGCCTGCGCAAAAGTTGTTGGCGAACGCACCGACCAAGACCCCCGTCGTCGACGTTCCGGTCGATCAGCGCGCTGGAAAGACCACCGGCATTCACGGTCTGCGCGAAGCAGCGAAGAAAGACATCTTCGCGGCCATCGACCTCGGATCGTCGTCGGGAAAGATGCTCGTCCTGCAACGCACCAGCGCAGGATGGAAGACGCTGGTCGACCAGAAGATCGGCTGCGCACTGGGCAAAGACGTCGAGAACGGCCAGCCGATCCCGCAGGCGAACATGGACCGCGCCGTCGACGCGATGAAGCAGTTCGTTGCCATCGCCAAAGAGCAGGGTGTCGACGTCAAAGACATCCCGATGATCACGACCGCCGTCGTGCGCAACGCCAACAACGGCGCTGACTTCGTCAAACGCGTCAACGCCGAGGTCGGCTTGTCGCCGAAGGTGCTCAGCGGCGACGACGAAGCCGACATCGGCTACCGCGGCGCCCTCGGCGCGCTGCTGCAGACACCGGGGCGTTACGCCTCGCTCGACCTCGGCGGCGGATCGTTTCAGCTCGCGGTGGGCACCGACAAAGGCCTCGAAGAGGGCGCGTCGACACAGATCGGCAGCAACCACATCCTCGACACCGTCATCAACAAGCTCGCTGGCGCAGACGGCAAGGTCGACGCCGCCATCTTCGCCGCCGTCGACGCCGACCTGCAGAAGAACGCGCCGATGCCGCTGTCGACGTCGATGTTGTCGGGGCGCCAGCTGGTCGCCACCGGTGGCGTCTCGAAGTTTCTCAAGATTCAGCTGGGCAGCGACACGCTCTCGCGCAGCGCCATCGACGACTTTCGCCGCCAGATGGGCGCGCTCAGCGTCGACGATCGCGCGAAATTCATTCAGCAGGGCAAGACCGACAAACAGAAAGACGCCCTCGGCATCGCCGACGACAAAGGCGCCGCCGACTACGCGAAGAAGCTGCCGGCGTCGATGTCGCTGCTGCTGCACATCCTCGATGGCATCGGCGTCTCTGAGGTGAAGGCCTCGTCGACCGACGCGCGCCACGCGCTCATCTACAGCAACCCCAACGCAGCCTGAGGCGACGACGATGACGTTGCAGAACCCAACGCCGGCAGTGGCGACGCCGGATGCCCCGCCGTCGGCGAAGATGCCGCCGCAAATTGCCTTCGTCATCGGCAACGAGGGGTGCGAGCGCTTCAGCTTCTACGGGATGCGAAACGTGCTCACGACGTTTCTCATCACCTACTTGCTGCTCGACGTCGGCGATGAAGGCGCCCGCGCCCTCGCAGCAAAAGACGTCATGCACACCTTCATCATTGGTGTGTATTTTTTTCCGCTGCTGGGTGGCTGGGTCGCTGACCGGTTCTTCGGCAAGTACAACACGATTTTTTCGCCAGGATTGGCGCCTGGGCCCGCTATCACACTGAATGGGAGAGAAAAGATGAAAACG
>JANNAY010001575.1:0-1936 GCA_031384945.1 Deltaproteobacteria bacterium | reverse complement strand
GCCGGCTGTCCTTTGCCGCAAAAGCCCGAGCCCAATTCCCAGGCGAAGACGTCGCCGACGCGGTCGACGCTGGAGAGGACCTCGAAGGCGTCGCCGGTGATGGTGGTGCCGCGGTGCAGGGGTCCGAGCTTGCCGTCTTTGATCGGGTAGGCCTCGCCGACGACGAACATGAATTCGGCGTTGGCGTCGGCTTGGCCGTTTTTGGCGCCGACGAGCAGCCAGCCGTCGTCGGTCTCGCCGATCATCTGCGGCAGCGGCGTCGCCCCCGGCGCGATGTACGTGTTGCGCATGCGCACCAGCGGCTCGTTGTCGAACTCGAAGGCGCGGGCGTTGCCGGTCGGCGCCACGCCAAACAGCTGTGCAGTTTCTCGGTTGTGCAGGTAGGATTTCAGAATACCATTTTCGATGATGGTCACCTTCTGAGAAGGTACCCCTTCGTCGTCGACAAGCACGACGCCACCGGCGCCTTCGATGTATTCTGAATGTCCCGAGTCGCACAGGGTCACCAGCTCAGAAGCCACCTTCTTGCCGATCTTGCCCGCGGCCGCCGATCCGGCGAGCACGAAGTCGGCTTCGACGGTGTGGCCGATGGCTTCGTGCACGAGCAGTCCGACCACGTCGGGGGCGAGGATGACCTTCTTCTTGCCGCCATCGACGTAGCCGGCGCGCAGCAGGTCGGTCGCCGTCTGCGCGGCTTTCAGCGCCATCTCTTCGGCGCTGCGGCGGGCGAACAGGTCGCCGAAGCCGCCGGTGTGGCCGGCTGCTTCCGTGGCGCTCTGCAATTCTCCTTCGAGCGCGGCGACGGCCTGCACGCGCAGCTCGGGCTTTTCGTCTTGGATGTGCACGCGGGCGCCGTCGCTGGTGACGATGAACTTCTCGTCGACGAGCTCGGTGTATTTGCACGACGACGACGTGATGCGCACCGAGCCGTGGCGGGCTTGCTCGTCGGTCTTTGTCACCAGCGCGATCTTTTCGTCGAGCGTCAACGACGACAGCGGCCGCCGCGACGGCGACTTGTACGTGCCCGAGGCCCACTGCACCGGCGTCGGCGCTGGCGCCTTTGTCGTGCGCCCCTTCGAGGCTGCTTTTGCCGCGACGATGGCGGCGTCGACGGCGCGCAGGATCGCTGACGGCGTCATCACCGACGTCGAAGCGAAACCCCAGGCGCCGTCGACGAACGCGCGCACGCCGACGCCGCAGTGGCGGGTGGCGCGGGCGGCTTCGAGCACGCCGTCTTCGACGAGGATCGAGCGTGAGCGGCGGTCGTGCAGCCGCAGCTCGAGCCAGGCGTTGGGCCGTTGGGCGAGGGCGTTCTCGAGGAGGTCCAGCATGATGTCTCCGATGCGCGAAGTCGGTCTTCGTAGCATTTCCCGACGTCAGTCATCGCTTCCGGGACACGTCGACCGCGACGCGGCCAACGACGCGAGCAGCGACACGCGCGCGAATCTGCCGGCGACGCTCATGGCGACGCAACAGCGCCGGTGACGACGAAGCCAGCGTCGTTGGCGGCGCGCGTCGCCGACGGATCGCCGAGCTCCAAACGGCCCGGACGTCCGCCGACGTTCAACACGCGGCACTGCCCGACGACGCCGTCACACGTCGCCGTCGACGCCGGACCACGCAAGATCAAGGTCAAGACGCCGGTGCCGACGTCGGCGCCGACGGCGGTGTTGCCGACTCTGACGACGTCGTTGGCGATCTTGACGACGTTGTTGCCGGTGAAGCCGTGGCAGCGGGAGTCGACGTCGCACACTTCGTTGGCGTTGCAGTCGACGCCGAAGGATCCGGCGGGGGCGCAGGCGTCGCCGGGGTTTTCGTTCAAAACGCGCAGCGTGCCGATGGTCGCGTCGGCGGCGCCGTTGCGGCGGAGCGTCATCGTGATGGTCTGGCGTCCGCCAGGAACGACGGCGTCGAGGCGGTCGGCGGCGCGGGTGTC
>JANNAY010001571.1:0-3665 GCA_031384945.1 Deltaproteobacteria bacterium | reverse complement strand
CACACCCGCGGGAGGCTGCAGCTTCGAGCGCTTGGTCTCAGTTTCGACGACGTCACGGGTGTCGACTTCCCCCCGGTTTCGGGGGGCCAGGGGGGCCTTCAAGGAGCGCGTGTATGCTGACGACGTGCGCCTGCCGCTGCTCTTCGTCGTCGTCGTCGCTGTTGGAGGCTGTCGGATTTTTTCGACGGCGCTTCCCTGCGGCGACGACGCGGGCTGCGCCGCCGGCGAGTCCTGCGTCGACGGCTTGTGCGCGGCCGTCGCCAATGAGGGCGAAGGCGACGTCGTCGGCGAGGGCGAAGGCGAAGGCATCGTCGGCGAGGGCGTGGGCGAAGGCGAAGGCGTCGAAGGCGAAGGCGAAGGCGAGGTCGTCGGCGAGGAAGGCGAAGGCGAAGGCGAGGTCGTCGGCGAGGGCGAGGGCGAAGGCGACGTCGGCGAAGGCGAAGGCGAAGGCGAGGGCGAAGGCGAAGTCGTCGACCCGTGTCCGCCGCTGCAGTTCGATGAGTTTGACGGTGTGAGCCCGCTGCTGGTCATCGCGTCGCAGCAGCCGGCGAACGGCGCCACCGTCGACCTCGACGGCGGCGAAGCGGTGCTCAACATCGGCAGCGTCGCCGGCAACGCGGTCGCAGAGGGAGCGGCGCAGAGCTTCACCGGCGCGGTCGTCGAATTCACCATCGACATTCCGCAAGGCGTGGCGCCCGAGGTCTTTCCCGGGTTCGCGCTGATCGACGCCGATGTCAGCGCGAGCGGCGTGGCGTTCATCGTCGAGGCCCACGCCAGCGAGGTCGTCATGGCCGCGCAGGTGATGTCGACGGGCCAACAGCTGGCCGCCACGGGCATCTCGCTGTCGGGCAGCGGACGCTTGCTGCTCAACGTGCAGGTGCGGTTCGACACGCCGTCGCCGACCCTGACGATCAACGGGGCCAGCGTCGTGCTCGCGGGCGTGGCGAGCAGCGAGCTCAACAACCACAAGCCGCAGCTGTTCTTGCAGTGCCGACAAGCGGCCTGCACGCCGACGACCGTCTCCGTCGCGCGCCTCGATGTCTTCGGCGGCTGCCGGCCCTGACCCTCCGACCCGAGATCACATGTAGGGCGCGCTCGCTCCGGCCCTTGTCCGAGGGCCAACGCCGGAGGTCCGGCGACGCCGTCGCTGCCGACAACCTCGTCGTGAACGCTGCTCGCTCGCTGCTCGGACTTTGCCTCGGCCTCGCCGTCAGCGCGGGCAGTGGGTGCCTGATTTTTTCGCCGGCGCTGCCGTGTGGCGACGACGCGGGCTGCGACAGCGGCTTCTGCGTCGACGGCATGTGCGACGGCGATGTCGTCGGTGAAGGCGAAGGCGAAGGCGACGCAGGCGAGGGCGAAGAAGGCGAGGGCGACGTCGTTGCCGACTGCGTCGCCGACCGCGCCGACGACTTCGACGGCGTCGCCCGCTACCTCGGCGCCGACGTGCTCAACCCAACAGGCAGCAGCGCCACCGTCGACGGCGGCACCGCCCACCTCGACGTCGGCGCCCAGCCTGGAAAGTCCGAGGCCCTCTTGATCGGACCGACCGCCTCGTTCGTCGACCGCGTCGTCGAGGTCGATCTGCAGGTGCCGGTGGCGCCGGCCGCTGGCGGCAGCGTCGGGCTCGTGACGAAGGCGTCGAACACCTTCAACAGTGACGTCGAGCTGCGCGTCGAGCTCTTCGCCGACCACGCCGTCGTCACCGCCGCCCACTTCGGCGACGCCGTCTTCGACTCTGTCGACGTCGCCTGGGTCGCCGGCACGCTGCCGCTGCAGCTGCGCCTCGACGGCGAGCACCCGGTGGTGTTTCTCGACGGCGTGCGGGTCGAGCTGTCGGCGACGGCTAGCGCCGACCTGCGCGACCACCGGCTCGCCCTCTTTGCCCGCTGCGCCGACGGTGGCTGTCCCGGCGCCGCTGTCGCCTCGGATCGCCTCGCTGTCTTTGGAGCGTGTCGGCCATGAGCCCCGCCTCGCTGCATCCGGCACCGTCGTCGTCGTCGCCGTCGCCGTCGTCGTCGTCGCCGTCGCCGTCGTCGTCGTCGTCGTCGTCGTCGTCGTCGTCGTCGTCGTCGTCGCAGCGTTCGTGACGTCCGCTTGCAACCGTTAGGTCTGGCGCAGGCGCGCGAAGGCATCCTCCCGTCGTCGGAGGGCCTGCGGGCGGGATCGCGACGCGGCTCGTCGACGCCAGTACACTCACAATGTGCGCAACCCCGCGCCCCTGATCATGGTGGTCGTCGTCAGCAGCGTCGTCGGCTGCCGCATTTTTTCGGCGGCGCTGCCGTGTGGTGACGACAGCGGCTGCGACTCCGGCGAGGTCTGCGTTGACGGCCTCTGCGCCGCCGGCGTCGAAGGCGAAGGCGAGGGCGTCGGCGAAGGCGAGGGCGTCGTCGGCGAAGGCGAAGGCGAAGGCGGAGGCGAAGGCGAAGGAGAGGAAGGAGAAGGAGAAGGAGAAGGAGAAGGAGAGGAAGAGGAAGGAGAAGGAGAAGGAGAAGGAGGAGAAGGAGAAGGAGAAGGAGAAGGAGAAGGAGAAGGAGAGGGAGAAGGAGAAGGCGGCCCCGTCGACCCGTGCCCGCCGCTGATCGATGAAGAGTTTGATGGCGGCACGAACTTCGAGACGCTGTTGCAACAAGGTCCAGCGTCGACGGTGTCGCTCGGCACCGGCGTGCTGCGGCTGAACACCGGCGCCATCGCCGCCGGACAAAACGGCAGCTTCGCCGTCGTCAGCACCGCCGCCACCAACTTCGTCGGCAGCGTCATCGAGGTCGACCTGCAGATGCAGCAGAACGTGCAAGCCGGCGAGAGCGTGGGCTTGTCGTTCTCGGCCGACAACTTTCCCACCGACTTCGACCTCAATCTCGACGTCGTCAGCAACAACCTCGCCTTCTACGCCATCGCCGACGACCCCGGACCGATCCAGACCATCGAGCGCGGGTTTCCGGGCGGCACGCTCACCGTGCAAATCCGTCTCGACGGACCGAACCCCGTGGCCATCGTCAACGGTCTCGCCGCGACGCTGACGGCAGTGTCGTCGTCGACGATCCGCAGCCATCACCTCGATCTCTTCGCTGGCTGCTTCGAGCCGCCGTGCAACGGCGTGACCCTCAACGTCGAGCGGCTGCGCGTGTTTCCCGCGTGTCGTCCATGACGCCCGAGTCGGCCAAGCGCTACATCGTCGGCGAGAAGTTGGCCGTCGGCGGCATGGCCGAGGTCTTTCTCGGCCAGCGCAAGAGCGACGGTAAAGACGTCGTCATCAAGAAGATGCTGCCGAATTTGTCGGCCGACCCGACCTTCGTGAAGCGCTTCTTGAAAGAGGGCGCGCTCGCCTCGCAGCTCAAGCACGACAACATCATCGAGATCGTCGAGCTCGTCGAAGAGGGCGAAGACGTGCTGATGGTCATGGAAGCCATCGACGGCGCCGACCTCGCCACGCTCTTGAAGCAATCGCGCCGCACCGGCGCGCGCATCCCCGTCGCGCTCTCGCTGCACATCGTCGCCCGCATCGCCTCGGCCCTGGTCGCCGCCGACGAGACGCCCGACAAAAACGGCGACCCGTTGCGCATCATCCACCGCGACGTGACGCCGTCGAACATCCTCATCTCGCGCACGGGCCAGGTGAAGCTGATCGACTTCGGCATCGCCCGCGCGCCGTCGGCCGACAACTTCAC
>JANNAY010001536.1:0-9877 GCA_031384945.1 Deltaproteobacteria bacterium | reverse complement strand
TGCCATCGCACTTGAGGGTCGCGACCCACGGCAAGCCGCGCAGCTCGTCGAGCACCTCGGGCGCCGCCTGCACGCGCATCTCGTCGGTCTTCGGCACGAAGCCCGGGAACGTGCCGCGGTAGCCGCCGACGCCAGCGGGCGCGGGGGGTTCGTATTTGACGACGCCGATGCGGTCGGCGACGTCGCTGCCTTCGTCGGAGCCAACGTCGACGCCGACTTTGTCGAGGGGCTGCAACAGCCCCTGTGAGAGACAGCCGCGCAGCTTGATGGTGCGAATGCGAAACGACGCCGGCCGCGGCACAGGCGTCGGGTCTTTCTTCGACTGCCACAGCCAGCGAAACGCATCGGTGTCGGGCGGGACGCTGTCGATCTCGAGATAGACGCCCTTGTCGCCCTTCTGAAATTCACCCTTCTTGACCACGCACTGCCAGCCCTTGATGCGGGCCAGCACGATGGCGTCGGCGCCGTCGATGGGGACGACGTCATCGACGACGACGATGGACGCGAGCTTTCTCTGCATGTTTCACCTCGGGTGGGCGCGGGACCGGCTGACGCTTGTCATCTCGGGTTGATTCTCCGGCAACAGGCGGATGGGGCGCTCCGTTGTGCTCTGCGCGCAGGCTGGTGGTCTGCGGCCATGCGCTTCTTCTTGCCGATGCTCGCTGCCTTCGTGATCTCTGCCTGTCCGACAGCACCGCCGCCCATCGTCGGCGTCGAGGGTGAGGGCGAAGAAGGAGAGGGCGAAGGAGAAGGCGAAGGCGCAGAAGGAGATGGAGAAGGAGAAGGAGAAGACGGCGCCAATGAAGGTGAGGGCGAAGAAGGAGAGGGCGAAGAAGGAGAGGGCGAAGAAGGAGAAGGCGAGCCGCCGCCCCTTCCTGACACCGTGCTGATCACGAACGCTGACGCCTTTGGCTTTTGCCAGCCCTGCCAGGTGCAGCTCGATCGCACGCTGCAGCTGAGCGCGTTCGCCTTCATCGGCGGGGCGCAGTCGCAGACGCCGCCCTTGTGGTCCGTCGACGACGAGAACATCGCCAGCGTCGACGACACCGGCCTCGTGCGCGGACGCGCCGCCGGCACCGTCACCGTCAGCGCCGACGTCGAAGGCGTCGTCGGCACCGCCGAGATCGAGGTCGTCGATGGGCCGACGCCTGCGCGAATGGTGGTGTCGCCCGAGCAACTGCCGCTCACCGTCGGACAGACCGCCAACGTCAACGTTCAGGTGTTCGACGCCGACGACAACCTGATGGAGGACGTCGAGGTGACGTTCCAGTGCCTTCCCGAAGACATCGCGACCATCGACACCGCGGGCCTCGTCACCGCCGTCGCCGCTGGCGATGCCTTTGTGCTCGCCCAGGCCGGCTCGCTGTCGGGCAACGTCGCCGTCACCGTCACCGAGTGATCCTGACGACTGTCAGGCGCGCAGCGCGTTGACGATCAGGTCGGCGAAGAGGTCAGCGGTCTCGGCGGTCTCGGCGTCGCTCTTGGGGCGTCCGAGCAGCTCGGCGAGCGCCGGGTTGCCGATGGCGTTGCCCGGCGTCGAGATGAGAAAGAACAGCACGTGCCACGGCACCGGGCGCAGCACACCGTCGCGCACCAGCCCCGAAATGACAGGTGTCAGTTTCAACGTGAAGGGCTGCAGGTAGCGCTCAAAGATGTAGAGCAGCCGCGGTGAGCCCCGGCTCGCCTCGAAGTTCAACATCTGCTGCAAGAGCGGGCGCGGACCGCCGGCGCCAGCGATGTGGCGCACCACCGCTCTGAGCTTCTCGAGGTCGCTGCTGGCGGGGGCGTCGATGGCGCGTTCGACGCCGTCGCCGAGGGATCGGAGCGAGTCGTCGACCACCGCCCTCCAGAAGCCCTCTTTGGTGCTGTAGCGATCGTTGATGAAGTTGTGGCTCACGCCCAGACGTCGGGCGAGCTCGCGCACCGAGACACCGTCGAAGCCGGATTCGGCAAAGGCCTCGAGCCCCCGCGCAAGAATCTCGCTCTCGGGGGGTACGGCGATGTCGGCGGTCGGCCGACCCGGACGCCGCCCCTTCTTCGGAGACGCCTTTTTCTTCGCCGCCGTCTTCTTGCCCGTCTTCGTCGTCATCGGCGGAGTTGAGCGCACATCTGTCCGGGGGGGAAGAGACAGATCCACCGTGACGCTTGACCAGCAACGCCCAGGCGCCGACGTTATCTGACAGTTGTCAGGAAACGAGCAGGAGCCGTGATCATGCGATTCGCCGCCGCCACCGATGACCAGCGTTTGAGCGCCACCGCCGTGTTGGCCGGCACCGGCCGCACAGCCGACATCAGCGCCTTTGAAGCCGCCGTCGTCGCCGCTGTCGACGGCGTCAGAGACAACGCCGCCGTGGCCCGCGCCGTCGGCGTCGACGTCAACGACCTGCGCATCGCCCTGGCCGCGCTGCTCGCGAAAGGCCTGCTGTCAGAGCCCGCCGTGCGCCCGGCCCTGCGCCTCGTGCCGGTGACCCAGACGTCGGCAGCGCCGGGCATCAAGCTGCCGCGCACGTCGACGCCGTCGCCGCTGTCGTCGGGCCAGGCCGTCCCCTGGCCCGCGGGCCGCGACGATCGCCACGGCGCCGCCACGCTGCAGGCCCGCAGCCTGCGTGCGCTGCGCAAGGGCGACGTCGACGACGCCCGCGCCATCGCCGAACAAGCCGCCGCCCTCGCCCCCGGCATCGACAGCCACCGAGAAGTCCTCTCGGCGTGGGAAGAGCATGTCGGTCGCCACCTCGGCGCTGAGCTGCACGGCAAGGCCCGCGTCGCCGTCGTCCGCGCCCACCTCGATCGTCATCCGAAGAGCGCGCCGGTGTGGATGCTCCTGGCCGTCGTCCTCGCAAACGACGACCCGCGTGATGGAGGGCGGTCTGACGTCAGAGACCTCGAAGGCGCCATCGCAGCCGCCGGCCGCGCTGACGACTTGTCGACGTCGTCCGAGCGCAAGCAGCAGGCCCGCGCGCTGGCCAGCACCGCCGGGCGCGAAGCCCGCCGCGACAAGATTCGCAACCTCTTTGGCGGTGGCCCCACCAAGCCCGCCAAGCGCCGCTGACAGCTGTCAGATTCTCACGAGAGCTTGAGCTTTTCGGCGAGGGCGCGCGGCACACAGAAGTGCGTCACGCTGATCGACGGGTTCTGCCCGCTGGCCGGCGTGTACGGGTAGACCGTGCGCCCACGAGGAGAAAACGCGTCGAGCCGCACGTAGCCGGCCTGTGCCGCGCATTCCGTCCACGACAGCGGCGGCCGCGTCTCGAACGGTGACGGCGCCCGCTCTTCGGCCGGACGCAACCCCTGCCCGCTGCGCTCATGCACGTACTTGAAACCCGCGTGGTACGTGTTCCACGCGGTCTCGAGCAGATCGTCGACGCTGAGGCCGGTCTCTTCGGTGAACAGCAGCACCATGCCGGCGTCGGCGTAGCCTTTTAAGACAGCTGTCATTTTTTGGTCCGTCTGGTTGCGGACCTCGTGAAAGCCGTTGCCCACCACCATCACCGCGCCCTGCGCCGAGAGCCCAGCGCGGTGCATGGCGTCGACGAGCAGGTGGGGTTGGCCGATGTCGGCGCCGCGCACGAAGATCATCGATGTTGGCAGGTGGCCTTTGTCGCGTTCGACGACGGCGGCGTCGATGGCGGCGTCTTCGAGGTCGGCGCCGACGAACTGCAGCGTCGAATTTTTCACGAAGCGTTGTCGCGTCGCCTCGCCTTTGCCGAGGGCGTGCTCGACGAAGACGCCGTAGCTGAAGCCGGTGGCGACGCAGAATTTGTCGAGGGCGGCGTTGGCCAATTCGAAGCTGTGGCGGTTGGCGTCTTGCGAGGCGGCGACGTTGGCGCCGCGCTCGACCCAGACGGCGCCGCGCCCTTTGCTCAGGATCTCGTCGAGCTTCGACATGTACTGGTGGTAGGCCTCGACGATGCCGAAGGGTCCGATGCCCTTCTCGATCACGCGGCGGCCGATGGTCGTCAGCGGCGAGCGCACGCCTTCGTAGAACAGGGTCATGTCGTTCTCGGGCGGCTCGACGATGCCGGCCTGCGCGAGCGTGAAGAGCAGGGCCGGTCCGATGTTCTTGTCAGCTGTCAGCCCGTCACCCGTCAGGTCGGCGCCGTCGACGACGCCAGCGGCGAGCACGTCGGTGTGGCGCTCGGCGGCGCGCAGCCCAAGCACGATGGGCAGCACCCGCGCCCCCAGCTCGATCTCGCGCGGCGACGGCGCGAACCAACCCCGCGCCGTCGTCTTCGCCGGCAGCGGCGTCGACAGCCACGAAGCCAGTCCCTCTTTGACGTCGTCGCAGTTGCTGCCGCGAAACAGCCGCGCCAGCGCCGTCGCCAACGACGACGGCAGCGACGACGGCAGCGCCGACGGCTGCCACGCGAAGACGGCGCGGGCGGCGGCGTGGTCGGCGACCCTGACGCCGCCGTCTTTGCTGCCGCGCAGCAGCCCGCGCGTGAGCAAGAAGCGCAGGTCGACCTGCACCTCCGTCGACAACAGCGGCACGAGGCGGTCGGCCCGCAGCGTCTCGTCATCGAGCAAGCGCTGCGACAGCCCCAGCCGGTGAAACGCGGCGACGACGTGGCGCAACAACCACAAGTCCGACGGCGCCGTGATCGCCGCCGTCAGCACGATTTGGCGCACGACTTTGGCGGCGTCGCCCCCGTCGGCCCGGTCGGCGGCGATGCCGTCGATGGCCGCGAGCACGCGGGGTCCGTCGTCGAGGATGTGCGGCACCCAGTCGCGGAACCGGCGCCACGCCGGCTCTTGCAGGTAGGGGTGGCCGCTCGAGGTTTTGCCCGTCGGCAGCGACAGAATCACCTCGAGCTCGCGGCGCAGTTCGGTGGGGTCCATCCGACGACGGTAGCGTTTGCCCGGTGGAGACGGGCCCAGGCTCTGGTCGCGGTGGAGACTGCTCTCGACGACAACGCAGCGCAGCAAGAGATCCACACGGTGATCGCAAGTGCCTGAAATGGCGTCAGAAAGACACCAAGACCAGAAGGCGCCAAAGGAGAGGGCTGCGGGCTACAACCAAAGTCCACGTTTTTCGTCCCCTGCGGACGATGGTGTCGCCGTGAAGTTGCCCCCGATCAAGAACCCCGTCGCGCCGACCTCGCTCACCCCCGTCGAGAGCGCGAAGACGTCGACCACGCAGGCCTCGACGTCGGTCGAGACCAAGAAGCTGCTCGACTCGGTCGGCGTCGTCGGCACCACCAAGATCACGACGCAGCTCGACGACCTGTGGAACAAGGGCCAGGTCGCCAAGGTCGTCGACCTCATCGCCGCCGAGATCGGGCCGCTCAAGAAGGCCGACTTCAAGGGCGTCGACGGCGGCGCGCTCATCGGCCTTTGCTCGACGGTCTACGTCTTCGAAGAGCGCCTCAAAGCGTGCTTGAACAAGCTCTCGCTCGTCGACGCCGGCGCCGCGAAGACCAAAGCCCTCGGCCTCGCCAAAGACCTCGCCGACGTCAGCACCAAGATCTTTCGCCGCGCGGTCGAGCTGCAAGACGCCGCCGATCCGCAGCCGGTGACGGCATGGCTCGTGGCCAAAGACACGCACAAGAAGGCGAAGAAGTGGACGCCCGAAGACCACCTCGCCTACGTCGCCCAGAAGACCGTCGAGTTCTACTTGAAGGGCGGCGAAGAGTCGCAAATCCGTCACGTTGATCCGAGCTTCTTGAAGGATTTGAAGTCAGGTCAGTTGTGCGAATACGTCGTCGACGCCTACGACGTCGCCCGCGCAGCTGTCGTCGAACCTGGCAAGGCGTCGCCTGGTCACACCGTGCTCGCCAAAGGCAACGACGCGTTTACAGCCGGCACCTTTGAAGTCCAAAAAGACAAACAGGGTGACATCACCCAGGTGCTGATTGGAACCTTCAGCGGCCACTACCGCACCGGCCTCGACGCGCAGATGCACCTGGTGCGTCACGTCGTCGCAGCGCTGGGCGAGCTCTACCCGCACAAGTCGAGAGCTGAGCTGATGGCGATGGTGGTGCAGCGCGAAGGTCAGGCGACCAACCCGCGCACCATTGAGGTCATCGGCCGCGGCATCGGCCTCGACGGCGCCGACGCGCAGCGCCTCGAGAACGACCTCAAAGCCGAGGCCATGCGCTGGCACCCGATGGAGCTCACGCCGGTGTCGGGCAAGCCCCGCGGACTCGCGATCGACGCGTGGAACCTCAAAGACGTCGTCGTCGGCGCCATCAAAGACGGCCTGTTTTTGGCGACGAAGACCATCTCGCCAAAGGCGCCGCCCGAGGCGCCGAAGAAGGCGCTGCAGCTGCTGACGACGCTCGATGACCTGATGCAGAAGTGCGTCGAGCAGATGAAGGTGGTGGCCAACGACGACGGCGGCATGCTCGTCGGCAACCAGCTCATCGGCACCGTGCGCGCGCTGAAAGAATATTCGGACGCCCTGCCCGTCGGCAAAGTCGACGAGACCGCCCGCAAGCAGATCGACGCCCTCGCCGCCCGGTGGAACAACGGCGTCGCCGGCGTCACCGGCAAAGACCTCGGCGCGCTCTTCTCTGACAAGCCCGTCGCCGACCGCGTCACCCGCCTCGTCGCCACGGTGAACCCCAAGGCCACCGACGAGCAGCTCAAAGACATGCTCAAGGCCGGCATGGACGTCGCGCGCTTCAACACCGCCCACGGCAGCCTCGATCAGAAGATCGATGTGATGAAGAAGCTGCGCAAATTCGCTGCTGAAATGGGCAAAGACATCTCGGTTCAGGTTGATCTTGAAGGTCCGAAGCTGCGCCTTGGCAAGTTCGAGAACCCCAAGAAGCTCGAGAACAACGACATCTGGTTGAAGACCGGCGAGACCGTGACCCTGACGTCGAAGGACGTGCTGGGAAATCCCAAGCTCTTTCCGGTCGACTACCCAACGATGACCCGGGACGCGAAGGTCGGTGATCCTGTCTCGATGAACGATGGCACCGTGCAGCTCAAGATTGTCTTGGTCGACGACAAGTCGGGCAAGATGGAGTGCGAAGTTCTCAAGGGCGGCAAGGTCTGGGACAACAAGGGCGTCGCGTTTCCTGCGTCAAAGCTGTCGTCGCAGACTGTCACTGACGAAGACCTGCAGAACCTGACGGCGCTTCTGCCCCACGTCGACCTCGTGGCGCAGAGCTTCGTGCAGTCGAGCGACGACATCGTCTTCTTGCGCGAGCGCATGAAAGACCTCGGCAAGATCGTGCCCATCATCGCCAAGATCGAGCGCGCATCGATTGCCCTCGACGAAGCCGAGCTCACCAAGATCGCCCTCGTCAGCGAGGCCTTGATGGTGGCCCGCGGCGACCTCGGCGTTGAGCTCGGTGAGAAAGAGCTGCCCCTGGCCGAGCGCTTGATCCGCGACGTCGGCGAGAAGACCGGCCGCCCCGTCATGCTCGCCACCGAAGTGATGATGAGCGTGCTCGCTGAGTCGCGCGCCAGCCGCGGCGACGTCGACGCCCTCTTCGGCGCCGTCGTCGACCGCCAGTTTCAGGCCGTGATGCTCGGCAAAGAGACCTCGGCGCACAAGACGCCTGGCGACGTCATCCGCGAAGCCTCGGGCTACCTCGTCTTCAACGAGGCGCAGAAAGACGCGCCGAAGAAGAAAGAAGAGCCGGCGCTCGGCAAGACCACGGCCGCCGCCCTCTTTGTCTCCCGCTCTGGCGCGAACATTCGCACCGGCGGCCCCATGCTCGACGTCAAGACCAGCGAGTGAACATGAAGCCCATCAGCAACCAGCCGAAGCCGATCCACACGACGCAGACGCAGCAAACGCTGGCGTCGACGACGACGACGCACACGCAGCAGACGACGCAGACGCAGCACCACAACGCGCCGGCGCCCGACCAGATGAGCAGTGGCGTCGATCATGGGGCGCACAACGCCGCCCACGACATGCGCTACCGCGTGGGCGTGAACGCCGTGACGTCGGGGGCGACGCAGACCGCCGTGCCCGACCTCATCAAGGATTGGAAGACGAGCCTCTGCGAAGCCGCCGCCGAAGAGCGCGCCTTTGACGAGGTCATCGCCGCACCGCTGGCGAAGGCGCTGTCGCAGGCCGAGGCGCAGAAGGGCGACGAGCTCAGCCGCGGCGAGAAGCGCGATGTGAAGCACGACGTGCAGCAGTCGCTGAAGAAAGAGTACAAGAATTCTCTGGCTGAGCACCACAAAGACATCGTGAAATCGCCGTCGACGAAGGCGAAGACCGAGCGCGATGTTTTGCTGTCTGAACGTCCCCGCGTCGACAAGCTGAAAGATCCGTTTACGGCGGTGATTCAGAACCAGCCCGGCGCCCGCGCCAACGAGATCGTGCTGTGGGAAAACAAGAACGCCATGGTCGTCGTCGACACCTTCGCCGACTCGCCCAAGGCGCTCGTCGTGCCGAAGATGCCCGTGAGCCTGCCGGTCGACGCGCCCAAGGGTCTGCTCGACGAGGTCTCGCTCATCGCTGCCCACGTCTCTGACGCCTTCATGCGCGCCACTGGCTGCCCCGCCGCCGGCATCTGGGTGAACCCGCCGCAGCACCTGACGGTGAAGCAGATGCACGTTCACGTCTTGCCCGACCTCGGCACGTTCACGCAGGACGGCGCGCCGGCCAAGGCGTTCCTCGAGGATGCGCAGTTCCGTCCCCAGCTCGAGGCCTACTTCGACGTCATCAAAGACGAGCTGAAGAAGAAGCTCGGCGCCCCTTCAACTTGAGCGCGGCAGCCTGAGCGCGGCGACAAGCCCTCCCCCTCCCTTCTCGTTTCCCTTTCCAGAGAGCTCCCATGACGACGACGATTGCTGGGGTCCGCACCGGTTCGACGGGTGTGCAGGCGACGACGCTGACGCCCAACGGCCCCGTCAAAGAGAACGCTGAGATCAAGAGCACGCTCAAGGGCCTGAAAGAGGCCTGCCAGGGCGGCGGCGCTTCTTCGACCGTGTTCTTGCCGGCTGCGAATGTGAAGTACGACGCCTGGTCGTTTTCATACCACACTGGCATCTCGAAAGAGATGAACATCAAGAACATCAAAGAAGGCGCGAAGATTCAGGGCCACATCGCGATCAACATCTCGGGGCACGCCACGGGCGGTCGTCCTGAGCAGATCGCGGCGATGGCGCTCGAGAAGCTCGCCACCGACCACAACATCGACCTGTCGAAGAACAACGCGAAGAACGACAAGCTCTTCGACTCGATCTTGAAGCAGGCGAAGACCGCGGGTTGGTCGGGCGATGTGGCCATCAACGTCGAAGGCCTGCCCGAGATCAAGCTGGCGGCTGCTGACATCCAGAAGTTCGGCACCACCGACGAGGGCAAGTGGGCCGGCAACGAAGCCCTGCGCCGCAACTTCGCGATGACCAACACGTACAATGTGCGCGTCATGCTGCCCGATGGCCAGAAGCTCGAGCTGCGCAACGTCGCGCGCAACAAGCCCGACCAGGCCGAGTACGCCACCAAGATCCCGATCGAGTTCACCGCCATGAAGGGCACGACGATCATCGAGGCGTGGCCCACCGGCTCGGCCGAGGTCGCTGGCTACGTCGAGGCGCGGCAGTACAAGATGCACGTCGGCAAAGAGAGCTTCTATGATGAAAAGAAGGGCATCGATGCTGCCGAGAAAATGATGGATGCGCATCCCGAAGTGCGCTGGGCGTCGCGCGCTGAAGTGCCCGACACCGACGAAGCCGTCGCCAACGAAGAAGCCGACATGAAGAAGTTCAACGTGCACCCGCTGCCGTACCCCTACGGCGACGGTCCCTGAGACGACGGCCCTGACTTCTCCGGCTTTGTCGACGTCAGCGCCCCGCACCCCGGGGCGCTTTCATTTGCCCCGTGTCGCGTTTCCCTTCTCGAATAGCGCGGGGCTCCGCCCCGTCGTCCGCGCGTCCCGCGCTCTCGAATAGCGCGGGGCTCCGCCCCGTC
>JANNAY010001521.1:0-6445 GCA_031384945.1 Deltaproteobacteria bacterium | reverse complement strand
GAATCGCTGCCGCTGTCGACGAGCAGGCACATCGCGGCGGCGCGGCGGATTTGGTAGTCGCCGTGTCCGAGATACTTGCGGCACAGGTCTTTCGCCCGCGGATGCCGCAACATCGCCAGGCACTCGAGGCCGGCGGCGATGACGGGCAGTCCCCAGTTCTGCCGCTCTTCACGCCCCGACGAGAGCGATTCGACGACGAGGGGCACGAGGTCTTGCAGCCGGCACAGCCCGACGAGCCGCGTGGCGTAGGCGCGGCGCATCGCGTCTTCGTTGTTCAGGTGCCGGCGCACGCCGCGCAAGAGACCATCGAGCGAGACCATCGCGAACGGCCGGTACTCGTGCGCGTACGGCGGCAGCGCTTCGGCCGACGCACCCGCGTCGAGCAGCACCGGGTCGACGTTGTCGTCGAGGTAGAAGTCGAGCCAGCGCTGGTTCAACAAGAACTGCCGGCGCACCCAGAACCACAGCGGCATCGGTCCGTCGGTGGCGACCGCGCCGTCGTCGGCGGCGACCAAATCGCGCAGCGTCTTGACCTCGTCGTCATCGAGCGTCTGCTGCTCGGTCACCTTCTTCAGGATGCTCTTCAGGCGCTTGTCCACGACGTCCTCCAACGGGACTCGGGTCTTAGTCCAGCGCGCTGCGTCGTTGGGGACCTGCGCTGTGCCGTCGATCAGAGCGGGGCATTTCCGTCTTCGCTGGGGCGTCTAGCCTGTGCGCTTGCGCAGCTTCTTCACAGCATTTTTCAACCTCGTCCGCGTCCCCTTCGTCGTCGTCTGGCGCTGCTTCGTCGTCGTGACGCCGCTGCTGGGTGCGTGGCTGGCGTCGTCGCTGGCGGCGTATCTGGGCGGCCCGAAAGAGCTCGCCGCCGCCGTCGCCGTCTTGCTTTTTCCGATCGTGCCTCTGTTGTGGGAGGGCCGCGCCGCACAGGTCTTTTCGCGCCGCACGGCGACGGCGAGCGAGCAGAAGCGCGAGCCGCCGAAGCGCTGGTTCGGCTTCGCCAACCGGCTGATCTTCCGCACCCTCGTCATCAACCTCGCCTTCATCGCCGTGCTCTTGGCGCTGTGGCCGAAGGTCGCGTTCACCGCCCTCGCCACCCGCGGCGACTGGTTCGTCGACGGCAGAGACGGCGTGGTCGTCGATGTCGTGAAGCGCATGACTGCTGGCGCCGCCCGCGGCCTCGAGTGGTTGCACAAGGCGGCGAACCCGAACCCGTACAAAAAAGATGGCGACGACAAGCCCGTCCCCGACGACGTCGTCCCCGTCGACGACGACGTGCCCGATCCAGTTGAGCCCGTTGATCCTGTCGAGCCCGTGCCCGCGCCTGCGACCGAATCAACGTGGGCGGTGGGGCAGACGACGTGGCCGCAGGCAGAGACGTTGTCGTCGTCGGTGACGTCGCTGACGGCTGCGCAAGAGACGTCGATCGCCGAGGTGGGTCGCCTGTTGCGCGAGCGCGAGCTTGAGCCCTTCGCCCGCGCCAAAGCCGTGCACGATTGGATCGTCAGCCGCTTGCACTACGACGACGACAGCCTTGTGCCGGGCCAGCGCAAACCCCAGGACGCCGAGACGGTGTTTCGCCTGCGCACCGGCGTCTGCGAAGGCTACGCCCGCCTCTTCGTCTCCCTCGCCGCCGCCGCCGGCCTCGACGCCGTCTATGTCGTGGGCGACGTCAGAGAAGACGACGGCGCCCTCGCCCCCGTCGGCCACGCGTGGAACGCGGTGAAGGTCGGCGCCCTCTGGTACCTCGTCGACACGACGTGGGACGACCCCTCGCCCGCCAACGGCGCCGCTGCCGACGACGCCAACAACAGCAACTACCGCACCGACTACCTCTTCGTTCCCCCGTCGTTGATGATCCTCAACCACTACCCCGACCTGCGGCAGTGGCAGCTCTTGAAGGCGCCCCTCGCGCGGGCCGCGTTCTTGCGACAGCCCGGCGTCACCCCGGGGTTCGCCAAGCACGGCCTCACGCTCGTGCAACCCGGACGCGCCCACGTCACAGCCTCCACCGACGCCGTCGACGTTGTCGTCGACAACCCCCGCCGACGCTGGCTCATGGTCGACGTCGGCGGCGCGCACTGCGCCACGAAGAAGGGCGTGAGCAACGCCGCCCGCGTCACCGTCTCGTGCCCGGTGCAGCGCGGCCGCCAACAGATCGATCTGTTCGCCTCGAAGCAAGAGTTTGGAAACGGCTACGTCCACGTCGGCAGCATCGAGGTCGACGGCCGCTGATCGCGCTGCGCCGAGCCCGAGCGCTCCGGCGCTGAGCGGATTCCCACGGTGCTGGTGGCGCCGCCGCGGTGCTGCGGGCCCCGCGATCGGCACGAGGCCTGCTTTGACTTGGGCATGCACCCCACAGCCGCGCCGACGACGAAGCAGACGAAGACGACGACGACGACGACGGCGACGACGACGGCGACGGCGCTGTTGTTGGTGCTGGTCGCGCTCGCCGCGGGCGCCTGCGCCGGCGAGAACACCGAGCAGGTCGCCGAAGGCGCCGGCTTCTGGTGGGGCCTTGCGCACGGCGTCATCGCGCCGTTCAGCTTCGTGGTGTCGCTCTTCCGCGACGACGTCGCGGTCTACGCCGTCGCCAACCGCGGCGGCTGGTACGACTTCGGCTTCCTCCTCGGCGTCGGCGCCTGGCACGGCGGCGGACACGCGGGCCGCACGGGCTGGCGCCGCAGCCGTCCCCGCGACGCGCCGAAGACCATCACGATCACCGTCGACGACGGGCCCGTCAGCCGTTGATGTCGAAGACGACGTTGACCGTCGACGTCAGCGACATCTTGCCGGCGCTGAAGTCGGCAGCAGCGACAGCGCCTTCGAGCCGCTCGTCGAGCACGTTCTTGTAGGTCGGCGGGCTCCACCCATTGTTCTGCTCGTCGATGTGGCGCGGCAGGCCGAGCTCACCGCCGAGCTCACCGACGAGCGCTGTGGCTTTTGCGCGCGCGGCCTGCGCAGCGAGGCGACGCACCTCGATGCGCAGCTCGGCGAGCTTGCTGGTGTCGAAGGTGATGTCGCCGTCAGGGCGGGCGCCAGCGGCATACGCATCGCGCTGCAGGCTGCCGATGTCGTCGAGCTTGTGGCTGCACACGGTGATGGTGCGCGTGACCTGCCAGCCGATGACCTGAAGGTAGAGCGGCTGACCAAAGCGATCGAGGCGGTACTGCGGCGTGAACGACGGCGCCTGCGTTGTGATGTCGGCGGCGGCGATGCCGTGGGCGGCGAGCACTTTCAGCACGCGGGCGACGTCGGCGTCGCTGTCGGCGGTGGCTTTGGCGCGGTCGACGTTGGCTTCGTCGATCAAGAGTTGGAAGCGCGCGATGTCGGGCACGACGTTGAGCACCGCCTCACCGCTCACCGTGATCGAGCGATCGATGGCCGACGGCGATGACTGCGGCGATGAGAGCGGCGACGACGACGGCGACGGCGTGCGCGTGGCGGCGACGAGGGCGAGCGAGGGCAGGGCAGCGGCGAGCAAGAGAGCGACAGGCAGGACCTTCATGGGCGGCTCCGTGTTGGCGGTTGCCGTCGAAACGCGCTGCGTCGCGCGGCGAAGGTCAGGTTTCGGCAAAGTCCCAGAAGCACCTGAATTCACGCGCAGATCCGTTGCTCGGCGCGGCCCCCTGTAATGCCGCGGGCAGAGGGGCATTGAACCCTCTGTGAACGACGCAACCGCCACCTGGACCCAGGACGCCGACGAGATGTCGCGCATCGCCGCCGGCGAGCAGGCCGCGTTTCGCCGCGTCTACGAAGCGCACCACAAGGCGATGGTGCGCCTCGCTTACGGCGTCACGCAAGACCGCGAGCAAGCGAAGGACATCGCGCAAGACGTCTTCATGAAGCTCTTGAAGCAGTCGTCGACATGGACGCCGCGGGCGCAGCTGTCGACGTGGCTGCGGCAAGTGACCTTGAACGAGTGCCTGTCGTGGCGCCGTCGTCTGCTGCGCAGAAAGCAGCGCGTCGACGTCGACGACGCCGCTGACGTCGACGTGGTCGAAGGCGCCGACGTCAGCGCCATCGACGTCGTGCACCGAAAGGCGGCGAAGAAGGCGTTCGCAGCAGCGATGCAGAAGTTGTCGCCGCGCGACCGCGCCATCGTCGTGCTGCACGTCGACGAAGACCGCGCCCCCCACGAGATCGCGACGCTGCTCGGCGTCAACGACAACGCCGCCCGCGTCGCCCTGCACCGCGCGCTCGAACGCCTGCAAGCGGCCCACGCCTTTCTCACGCATGCCACGAAGTCACTCACCGCCATGACGCCAACGACGACGACGACGACGACGACAAGGACGACCGAACCCGAAGGAGCGACGCCATGAACGATCTCAAGAGCATCGTGAAAGAGCACCTCGACGACGGCGCCAAAGGCAGCGACGCCCGCATCGACCACGACGTCGCAGTGCTGTGGCGCGCGCGCACCCTCGGCGGCTTCGGCGTCAGCGCCCTCGTCGGCGCAGCCGCTGTCGGCATCGCCGTCGGCGCCTTCAGCTTCAGCATCTTCGGCAACATCGTCGGCCTCGTCGGACCGATCTTGCCCGATGACGGCGAGGCCGAGCTCACCATCCGCAAGGGCGAAGAGAACGCCGTCACCATCAAGGGCACCAGCGCCATGCACGCCGCGTGGCTGGGCTCAGGACGCGACCTGCCGCGCTTTCTCGGCGAGAAGACGCTCAATCTTCACAACCTGCAGATGAACGGCATGTCGCTGTTCGCCGACGTCGTCATGTTCGACCCCGGCATCTCGTTCGTCGCCGACGCTTGCGTCAACGACGCCCACTTCGACGTCGTCGCCCACAACGCCCCCGTCGAGGTCGTCGTCGACGCCGCGGCCGACGCGTTCGGCTGGTCCCTCGACGTCGACGGTGGCGTCGTCACCGTCACCTGCGACAAAGGCAACACCGGCAACACCACGCTGATCGACGGCGCGCACACGTGGCCCGTCGAGGCTGCCGTCTACAACAACGACGTCGACGTCGAGGTCGAAGACGGCGACGTGCGCGCCGTCGTCGACCAGCTGGCCGCGCAGCTCGACCTCGCGGTGCGCGATGGAAAGCCGTTGCAGCAGAAGCCGGTGACGCTGCGCCTGCGCAAGGTCTCGCTGCGGACCGCGCTGCGCGTGCTGCAAGAGACCAGCGGCACAGGCGTCCACGTCGACAACGGCGCCATCGTGATCGGCGGACCGGAGCTGCCCGAGTGGAGGGCCAGCCTCGAGCTCTTGCGCGCACAGGCGGCGCAGGCGCAGCCGACGCACCCGTAGACGAGAAGCTCAGTCGTGCGCGGCAGCGTCGACGTACGCGTTCTTGCGGGCGCGCAGCCGCTTGTTCAGGTTGTCTTGCTCGGCCTGCGGCAGGTTCTCGGGATAGAGCGAGATCGAGAACGTGGTCTTGTCGTTCGCCGCATCCTTCGCGTCTTTGAACCGGTTCAACGACGCGTACGGCGCGCCGCCGACGGCAGCTTTGGCCTCGTCGAAGACGGCGTTGATGGCGTCGTCGTCGATGCCCTTGAAGCCGCCGTGGGCGATGCAAGGAAACTCGCTGCAGTCGACGGCAGCGACGTCGCCTTCGAGGCCGTGGGCTTTCAGCGCCGTCTGCAGCGCCGCCAGCAGCTTCTGCTGATCCGCCTCTTTTGAGTGCCCCTCGGGAAACGCGAGCGGCGTGCCTTCGGACTCGGTCTGCGTCGCCGTTTGCGCGTCGACGAGCTTCTTCAGCCGCTTCACCTCGCCCTCGAGAAACTGCACGCGCTCTTCGCTGACCACCGTCGCCGTCGACGCGGTCGTCGGACCGCCGGCCCACACGGGCACGGGTTTGGCGGCGCCGCTGCCGACGTCGTCGAAGTCGTCCGTCGTCGCCGTCGCCCCCGCCCCCGCCGTCATCGCCATCGCCGTCGCCGTCGTCGTCGACAACGGGCGCTCGCCGAAGTCTTTGTTGGTGCTGGTCATGCGCCCGAGCACGAAGCCCGAGAAGCCCGCGAGGACGGCGACTGCGACGGCGACCTTCATGACGACACCCCGGCTCTCTTGGGAGGTGTAGCGCCTCGGCCGGCAGACGGCTTGGGGCTGGGCCCTGAGGGCGCTGCGAAACGGCACCCGCCACCCAATGCCCCGGCCCCGCGCTTGAGTCGCCGTCGTCGACGTCGTAGTCGTCGCCCATGAGTGAAAAGCCCGCGGCCGCGCACGACAGCAAGAACGTTCTCGGTGACCCTCTGGTGCCGTGCTCGATGAAGCCGAAGACCGGCTGGTTCAGAAACGGCTGCTGCGACACCGACGAGAGCGACGCCGGATCGCACACCGTGTGTGTGCGGCTGACCGCTGAATTTCTCGCGTACAGCAAGAGCGTCGGCAACGATTTGTCGACCCCACGGCCGGGGTTCGACGGCTTGAAGCCCGGCGATCAGTGGTGCTTGTGCGCCCCGCGCTGGGCCGAGGCCAAGAAGGCCGGCAAGG